>CAZXRB010000056.1:0-23859 GCA_964642845.1 uncultured Nitrospira sp. | reverse complement strand
AGGCAGAATTCACGCAAGGACGACTCTGAGGGGGAGATTATTTTGGACAGCAGTGCTCCCGACCCCTTTGTTCGTTTCGCATGGAACCGACGGTCTGGACCCCAATTCGTTATAGGCGGGAGTATCGTGCCACAAGCTGAGAGGTACAAGGAACCGTCATCTGGACTCACCAGGACAGGGCCGGCATCGCCTTTGCCTCCCTTGCTTCCTTCCGACCATTTCACATTGGAATTGTTTCTGACTCAGCAGGCCTCGAAGAAATTCTGATCACACTCCGTTCAAAATCGGTACTGTCCCCCGATCGAGACTTGCGTGTCATGGAAGCTTCGCGCCTCATTCGTCGAGGCCCGCTGAGTCCGTTGAAATCCAAGCGTCAGCGTGGCGGCCCTGGTTACGGAATAGCGCAACTCAGCCCCGCCCTGATGTGTATCGTCATGCCGGTTGAGGTGAGTGTCCCCAACCAGCTCGCTGGTAAAGTCTTTCCGGCGATAGAGATACAGGAGATGCAGAGAGAGGAGATCCGTGAGGCTTGTGTCTACACCGGCCGACACCATGTGCTGTCGATAGGAGACATCGTCGTTGAAGCGGGTATCCCCCGCCCCATCGGCATAACCCCGCTCAAACAGATAGCCGAGAGAGGCGGTCACGCGATCGGACAACACATAGGAGAGATGCGGCCCGATTGTCCAGAACCTCGTATCTCGCTCCGTAAATGCCTCGTTATACAGGCGCAGCCCGGCCCGACCGATCACTGTCACCACCAAACGGTCGCCGAGTTTACGCTCCAGCTCCACCCGTCCGATATGCGATGTAACCCGCTCATCCTCGATAAGCCGGTTCCCCGTCCTTCGCTCGAAATTCGGTCCCAGGAAGAGATTCGGCACATAGCGATACCGGACCAACACGGCGGTATCCTGAGACAATCCCTGCTTGACCTGAAGCCGATAGTCGCCATGGTTGAACACGGGATTTGTTGTGTAGAGGAACCCGTGCGCTTTGGCGGAAAACTGGGTCGGGCCCAGTGTGGAAGTGGAGGAATGAACCAGCTCAAGAGAGGGATCCCACACGACGTCGGACTTCTTCTCCGCCGGCACCACCGTCGGCTGACTGGGGTCCTCGCTGAATCTCTGACGACGGGACGCGGAAAGCTGAAACACGTCATCGGTGTACGTCATCCGGCTCTCGGTGAAGGCCGACCATTCAGCATGAGCGGGGAGAAGACAAGAACAATCTACGATCGAAAGGACTCCCACGATCGCCGCCCATCGCCTTTTCCATCCAGTCATGGCTTACTGGCGGCCGAACGACCGCACGTAGGCCAGCACCTGCCAGGCTTCTTCTTCCGTGAGGATCAAGGGGATAAACGGCGCCATGTCCGTGCCGGGGCTGCCGTTCTTGAGAATCCAGAACAACTCGCCGTCGGTCCGCGCCTGCTGCCACACCTTGTCGGTAAAATCCCTCGGCAGTTTTCCCCGCAAGCCTTCCACGCCGCTCAATCCCTTGCCGTCCCGCCCGTGACAGGTGACGCAGAACGCCTTGCCGTGGAACAGCACACGCCCTTTTTCGACGGTGTCGTCGCTGATCGGCAGCGGATTCGTCCAAGTCCGGGCCGTTTCGATCTGATCCGGCGGCACACGCGGTTTGAGAACCGCTTCATCGGCGGCCAGTGCCGGCCCGTTCCCTACACTCCAAGCCGCACCGCACCACAACAGCGAGAGCGCGAACATGGTGCGCACGCAATGGCGTCTCGACATGGCAGCGACCCCCAAGAAGCCGGCCCGGCGATGCTCGGCCAGGCCGGTTCCGCGGTGCAGGGATTATCGGTCGGAATGGCCGGGGAACTTGTGACCGAGCGACTGCGGGAAGGTCACCGTCCCGTCCGGGAATTCCTGCCCGTGCTGCCAGAGGTGGTAGATCACGCCGTCGGTGCCGGACGCGGCCTCGGCCACCTTTGCAGCCTGATCGGGCGGCATATCGAGGACCTGGACGCGGCCGGTGGCGATTTCGACCTTATGGTCGTGGAAATGACGATGCCATTGGATGGCCGGCAACTTACGGCTGAGGTCCTTCGCCACGAAATATTCGATGCCGACGAGCTTGGCCTTGGGATCGGTGGACTCGAAGAGCAGGCACTGGAGGATCTTGTCCGACACGCCCTTGCAATAGTGGTGGTACGGGCCGCCGGGCTCTCCGTTTTGCATCATATGAGGAGCTTGCACGTGGATATCGAAGCCTTCGACCGGCGATTTCGGCTCGCCACTCACCGCCGTTTGTGGCGCGACGCCCGCGCATCCGATTGCCGCAATCGCGAATGCCGCTAACAGTCCTTTTCTCATCACCATCGACCTCCTGTGGTTGGGTTGGATGAACATACCGGTCCGGCACGAACGGCCGAAGGCCTCCTTGCGCGTGAGAGGCCGGTGGCGGGAAAAGGATTCGTTTTTTTATGGCCCCGCCGGCGACAGCCTGGCGGTCATATTTTTTGCCGTGTTATTTCGGCAGCTTCGGCAGGTCCACCTTGATCGGCTCGCCCGTGAGGGCTTTCAAAAATGCCACCAGATCGGCCTTTTCCTCCGGAGTGAGGTTCAACGGCTTGACGAGCGGGCTGAGATTGGCGTTGGCCCCGCCCCCGTTGTTCAAAAAGTCCACCACTTCTTCGAGGGTCTTGAACGCCCCGTCGTGCATGTAGGGCGCGGTCGCCGTGATGCTGCGAAGAGTCGGAGTCTTGAACGCCCCTTTATCCCTCTCCGACTTTGTCACGTAGTAGCGGCCCAGATCCTCCTTCATCGGACCGACCTGCGGCACACCCAGATTGTGGAACTGATTGTCGGTGAAGTTCGGCCCGTTGTGGCAGAGAATGCAGCGGGCCTTCCCCTTGAACAGCGCCATGCCCCGCACGGCCGCTTCGTCCATGGCCTTGGCATCGCCGGCCATGTATTTGTCGAACGCGGAGTTCGTCGAGATCACGGTGCGTTCGTAGGCGGCGATCGCTTCGGCGATACCCTGCAGATTGACGTCGGTGCCGAACACCCCGCGGAACTGTTCCCGATAGCCCTTGATCTTGCTCAGCTTGCTCACGACGTGTTCGTGGGTCTCGCCCATCTCGATCGGATTCTGAATCGGTCCGATCGCCTGCTCTTCCAACGAGCGGGCCCGGCCGTCCCAAAATTGCAGGTGGTTGAACGCCGTGTTCAGGACCGTGGGCGCCTGGCGACCGCCGACGCCCCCGCCGATGCCGATCGACGTCTGTCTCGGGTCCGCCCAGCCTGTGCCCGGGTTATGGCAGAAGGCGCAGGAGATCGCCCCGTTTTTCGACAAGCGCCCGTCGAAGTACAGTTGCTTCCCCAGTTCGAGCTTCGCCTTGTAGTTCAGGTTGGTGGAAGGCATCGGCACCGCGGTCGGCAAGGGGCCGATATCGGGTACGGTCATCCCGTCGATCGTCACCGTTCCGTGCGGCGCGTATCCGCCGGGGGAGGCCTGCACCGCCATTGCTCCGGCGAGCAACGCAAGAGCGGACAGGCCGGCCAGCCCCGCAAAGAAGACGATCGACGTGCGCGAGAGACGAATCGAGCTTGTCAAATTCATCGGTAGTCCTCCTGCTGAAGAACAAGTTCCGCCACATTGTGTAGGAGATGATCGCCCGATTCAACGGGTATTCTCGTGAACGAGACCGAGGTCGGCAAACCAGATGCGCCAGCGGGTGGGCAGGAGTTTCACGCCCGCTCGACCGTGGATTTCATCAAGCTGTCGGCCTGGGGCGGCGAGAATCCCTGATACCCGCGATGCCGCTCGGCCAGTTCCAAGACCGAAAAGGGACGGCCATCGACCATTTCCGGAGCCGTAAAGATCTGCCGGAGCCGCCCGCCTCGCTCTCCCACGATCGCCCCGGCGAACACGACGCCATGGGCCTTCAACCGCTCGATTGCGAGTTCGATGTCCTCGACGCGCACGGCGACATGGTGAAAGACGCGATCGCCGAACTTCCGCACCCATCCGGGAATGATGCTCGTGCGCCCGCGCTCGTCCGGGTAGGCTTGATCGACGAAGAGCGGGGGATAGCCGGCCTTGCGGTACACTTTGGCGTACCAGTCGTCGTACTGGAGCGTGTCGCTGTGGACGTAGCCGAGCGCCGTGAATTCCCTGGCGCGTTGATCGATGTCCAGCGTGCGCAGGGTCAGATGGTCCACGACCGGAGAGAAGCCGACGCCCGTGGCATTGAGCATCTCTTTCATGATCGCCGCGGCGCGATTATGCGCCACATAGTCCGCCACCATTCTTTCGATGAGCTTGTCCAGTTCCATCGCCTGGTCCATGACGGCCGCTCCTTCCCTATTCTCCAAACCGGATTCCCTGCGCCAGGGGCAGGTCCGTTCCCCAGTTGATCGTATTCGTCTGTCGCCGCATGTAGGCTTTCCACGCGTCGGATCCCGCTTCCCGGCCTCCGCCCGTTTCCTTTTCTCCGCCGAACGCGCCGCCGATTTCCGAGAGCCGAAAATGTACCGGGAATCTAGAGCCGAAAATGTACCGGGAATCTTTTCGAGCTTTGAAGCGCCACGTTCAGCGGAAAAGAAATCATCGACGCGAGCGCACATTGGTCATCAACAATGGAGACCGGCCGGCTTCCGCGCTACCATGGGAAGCATCAAGCTCGGGGCATCCTGAACGGAAGCGGGTCGAGTGGGAGAGCGCTATGAAGATGGTCACGATCATCTGTCGCGAGAAATTAGAGCGGGAGGTACTTCAGTTGCTGAACGGCCAGGGGGTCACGGGATACACGGTGATGTCCGGGCTGGGCGGCAAGGGCTTGACGGGCGTCGTTTCCGAGCATGGGTTGATCGAGCGCAACGTGGGGTTTCTGGTCGTGCTCGACGAGGAGCGCGCGGCGGCGCTGGCGGACGCCGTGAAGCAGTGGTACGTGAAACTCTTGGAACGGCAGGGCGGCGAGGAAGTTCCGATCAAGGTCTTTGTGCAATCGTGCGAGGTGATCATCTAAGCGCGCCACGGCGCCGCGTTCGTCATAGCGGCGGCGTGCACAGCCGGGCAGGTCGAGCACAGCTCGCGCAAGGCAGCCTGACCGGGCACGGCCGTCCACATCGCCGTCACGCCAGCCGACCGCGTATGTTGCGGGAACGCTCTATGCGCTCTATGGCTATAGGAGATGGCTATATGAATGGAGGCTCTTGTGCCGGAGACGCAGGCGGGGGGAACGGCTCTTGGGGCTAATTCCCGCGTAAGAGTCCATCCACCGTCATGCCCTTCCCGATCCAGACGAACAGGGTCTTCAGCTCTCCCTCGGATTCCTGCCGCACGAGGTAGATCGTACGCCCTTGCAGGCTCTTGAAGCGCGGCTCGTCGGCCGGAAAGGCGACCAAGAGGTTTTCGGCGCCGGCGCCGGTCACCGTCATCGTGGCCAGCACCGGAGGACCGTTGTAGGCGAGGGCATTGCACGGAAACGACGCCCATTCGATGCGGGCGTCCGTCGATCGGCTCAGGTCCGGTTTCAAACACAGCTTGAAGCTGGGATTGCCTTGGGCGCCGGGCCGCAGGTTCGGGTCTTTGATCGCCGGAATATAGAGATCCATGTTGCCCGGACGGAATTCCGCCACCATGCCTTTCTGCTCCGGTAAGGTGCTCGCGGTATGGGCGTCGCGATAGTTATCGACGTAGGTGAACTGAGCCGGCAGCATGGCCGGTTTGCACGCGGGCAACAGCGCGAGCACGACCAGCGCGGCGACGCATTGGCCGCCCCAGGGATGGGACTTAAAACGCATGATAGATGTCTCCCGCGATTTTACTGTTCCCCCAATAGCCGGTATGCGCCACCAGGGGGATTTCGGCTGTGGCGATTTTGTAGTCGGTGACCGTGGCATAGTGATGGGTTGAAAGCGGGTTCCACGGGGCGACGAAGTCGGCCGTGTCGAAATAGTTCATCCAGCCCAGTGCGGCGAATCTCGGATCGTCGCGATCCGGTTGGAACAATCCGAGCGGGGACCCGGCCGTGAACAAGGCGCCGACCGACAACGGCCGGCCGGCCGCGAGATCTTCCCGAAGGAGGTCCAAAATCGCGACGGAGCCGAGACTGTGGGCGAACACCACCGGCGCGAAGCCGTAATCGGCTGCGGCCTGCCGCAGGTAGCCGCGAATGGCATCGCGGATGGCCTGGCCGTGGGTGGTGAAGTACATGAGGATGTCCAGTAAGGCGCTGAGCACGTCTTTGAGCTTGTCTTGCCCGGGAATGAGGCTGTTCGTCGGGAAGAGCTTGCCGAGAATTTGATCGAGCGCGTGCACGTAGAAGCTGTCCAACTGTCCGGTCGGGATTTCATGCTTCCGGAAGTGGTCGGCCAATTCACTGACGGCGCCCGGAAAGTTGCCCGCCGCCAAATTGGCCAGCGCGAAGCCCGCGTCGATTATCCGGCGCTGCGTGGGCTCGACGACATCGGACCATACGGCGAAGCGGGCATCGAGCCGCCGTCCCGTCGGCGCACACTTATCTTCCAGCGACCGGATGAGCGGCTGAGGGATGTCCGCCAATTCGGCGTTGGGCAGAAATTCGATGCCGTGCACGAGCACCAGGCAGAACGAGGCCGGCGTCTTCGTGACTGGCGCGGCAGGACCGGCGACGGCGCCTGTCTTGACGGCCGCAGGCTGCTCAGGAGCGATGGAGCGCGCGGGAGCGACAGGCTTGGTGCGCCGCGGCCTCCGGGTCTTCGGGGATTTTGCTGTGGATCGAGTCTTGCTTCGGACACGCCCGCGCTTCGTGCCGCGCGGATTCCTTCGGCGCATCGGCATGCCGTCCTCCCATGGATCTGCAGAGGCCGGCGCGCATTATGCCTAGGCTCGTCCACGTAGTCAAAGGCTTCCTGTCCTTTCGGGCCTTCACTCTCCGATGAGAGTCGCAACATAACGCTCCAACCCTTCCCCGCGGCCACCCCACGCACCGATCCTTCTTCATCCCTCTGCTCGCTTCCATCGGGCTGACCCCCATAAAGAAGTGCTTGGTGTTCTGAACGGCATCCTGCGCTCTCCCACCGTGCATTCAAGCGCCTTGCATCGTGCTTCAGGCGGGAGTAGGCTCTTCCCAATCCGCCTTCGTTTTTCGAGCCGCGATGGGGAATTCGCGCGCCAACCCTCTGCACTCCACCACGCCACGCCCCGTGCAACGGAGGTGACCAATGGAGGACATCGTCAACTACGACAAAGTCACCTCGGTGCTGCTCCAGCATGGGGAGTGGTATGAAGTCGACCACGGAACGTTCACCTCGATTTCTTCGGGGAACTTCTTGTCGGGACATTCCGGGAGCAAGGCCTTTGCCTGGAAAAGCCATGGAGCCCGCCTCGCGTGCCCCTGCAGCGCGCTCGTGCTGGTCCGCTATTCTCCGTGATCGATGGCCGATCCCGCTCTATCTCTATTGTTATTGATGAGCGGCCTGTGACATGCGCGGCATGTCTGCCATGGTGACACCGCGCCCTGCCACCGGCGGAGCACTCGACGGATCAGGACGAGTTGGCCCCGGTTTGACGGGAACCGCCAAAAGAGAGCAGGATAGCGCCGCGGCGACCTTGCCGATCCGAGAAGCCCATGCCAACCTCGATACCATCCTTCACCGAGACGCATGCGGCGCTTTTGCACGGCTTCCTGTCATCACCACAACGTCCCAACGGCGCCATGACCTATCCGCAACTAGCAGGGTCCCTGTTCAGCACCGCCATCCGCGCGGGGAGGGGAGCGTCTCGCGATATGCCTTGCAAGGCATTGACTTTATTGCACATTATGGAAGTCACACTTTTTCACCGGTATGACACTGATAAATAGGTCAGAGAATCTGAACAGACTGATCACTATCGCTGAATCTGAGAAAGGGCTCTTGCTGGGTTATGCCAACAAGGTCATGAACGATCTGGGTCTCTCTCGGGCGAAGATTGTCGACGCAGGCGATATTGTTAACGAAGTACTCCTGATCGCTTGCGACAAGGCGCAGAGCAATCCGAACGTCCTTCCTCGGGATCGGGCCGCTCTCGTGGCGTGGTTACTGCGGAGCATTGTGTATGTTTGCCTCAACACTTTTCGTCGGCACCGCATTGAACAGGGCGCGCTGTCTCGATACGCTGATCTTCTGACTGAGGAAGAAATAAGACAAGCGGTCGAAGCGAGGCCTGGAGAACTACGACGGGACGTGGATAAGTTTCGTGCTTCTTTGCCGTCCGAGGATCAGGAATTATTGCGGCTGGCCCTCTATGAGCATTACACATCGAGAGAGATCGGTGATACGTTACAGCTTTCACATGACACTGTGCGGCAGCGCAAACACCGCTTACTCTCAAAGCTGAGACAGTATCTCAACCAGTAAAGGACACTGATGAGAACTTCAAAAACGACCGGGGCGATGGAAGTCCTCGAGGAGGCGCTCAAGAACGGCGATCTGAGATCCCAGTATGAGTGTCTGACGCGTGCTGTTCACGACCCTCAGATCTCGGCAGAGGTGGTTCAACTTATCGGGGCGCAGGTTCGAGAGGAGACGGACGACTACTCGATTCCCTGGGAGCAACTACGCGCCGCATCGGGCCATGATGATTGGCTATCTCGCTTTATACGCGTCGCGGAACAATCGACCAATCTCTCTCCCCGCGTTTGGACCACATTTATGATTGCCGTGGTGCTCGCATCATTCTGGGGGCTCGTTGCAAGCCTAACGATGTTAGGCGACTCGATATCTCCGAGCCAACCGACAAGTTGGGGGACTCTCGGCGCTGTGTTTTGCTTTGCCGTGCTCAGCCTGGCAGTCATGTCTCTCATCATATCCTCGCCGCACTCCTCTGAGGAAAGGAAGCGGAATCAGCAGACGACACGAGGGATTCTTCTTTCTGGGCTGACGCTGGTGATCGCACAACGAGTCTTTTCCTATGGATTTGCGCTTGTAGCACTGGCGCTAGTCATTCTGGTATGGCGGAATCCCAACATGAGGACTGAGCTTTTGTTCGACACCGTTTTATATTCCTTTGGAAGGGGTCCGCAAGCTGAGATCGAAGTTTCGCAGTCCACGTTAGAGGCCCAAGGAAGGCTGGAGCCCTCACAACCCTTAAGACTGCGCTTACCCGCGAAATCGAGCAGCATTCTTGTTCGGAGCCTGGATAGTAGCGCAAAGATAGAAGTGAGATTTTTCAACGCGGCTAAGACCTCTATTGTTGGAGAGGGAACCAATTCTCTTGAAGGGGTATACACGGCTCGTGATGACAGATCCGTAATTGCGGAGATTCGAGCGAGCATACCGACGAGCGTGATGCTCAAACTCATTTCTCCTGCTGCATCGCCTGGCGAACGGCGCTCTTAATCAAGAGATTTATGACGGACATCGCGTGGGCTCTCGTCGCGTTGATCGTGACGCTCATCTCGTTGTTTCTCGTCTTTCGATATATGGCGCAGCAACCAAATCCGTCGTTGCGCCAAGATCCTTCCTACTGGAGGGATGAGCACAAGAAAATCTTGCGGCCGTTGAAGGTCGAATGGCTTAGAACTCAGAAAAGATGGTCCAGACTGAGTTGGGCCTTTTTCCGATATATCTTTGAATTGGTCATTCTGATCTTTTGCATCAAGAGAGGCACATGGCCGGGGAGGTTTGATTTGCTCATGACCGGGTTAGTCCTGTTCGCAGCTTTTCTACCTTCCAGACTTGAGCTTATCGTTAAGCTATGTGATCGATATTTGGATATTTGCCACTAATTCAGCGACACCCATAGACTCTTGCTCATGCAATTCTTGAAGAACGCCGTCGTCCTCGCCAGTGTCGGTTGCGCCATCCGCGCGCGGCCAGGGGGACGCGGCACGTCCACAAGCATATCGGCGGTACTACGAGCAGAAGGCCGAGGCCAAGTTGTGACGCCCCGCCATCACCCCATCTCCTCCGAGCGATCGTATGCGGTATAAGTGCGCGCATCCCGGCTGTACCTGCCCGGTGGCTGAGAAGTGGACGTACTGTAGCCCTGCGTGCGCGGCGGGCACCGGCAACGCGACCTGCTCATGCGGCCATGCGGCCTGCAAAGGCGGAAGGATTGCGGGAAGTCTCGCTCGTCTGTTTGGCCTAACCGACGCACCACCCCTTGTCCCCTGTCCCGCATTGACAGGACCCCCCTAAGCGATTAACCTGCCCTCTGCCGCGTGTCGCAGTCCCACCCTCAGCCCGGGAGGCACTATGCCGTCCTTCATGCGCGCCTATTCGGCCCAGACCTATGCCCTCATGCGGATCGTCACGGGATTTTTGTTCCTCTGGCATGGCACGCAAAAGCTGTTGAGCATTCCCACGCCGCCGCCGCAGCTGCCCGGCTTCGTCATCGCAATCGCCGGCCCGATCGAGCTCATCGGTGGCACGCTGGTCATGATCGGGCTATTCACCGGCTGGGCGGCCTTCCTTTGCAGCGGGCTGATGGCGTTTGCCTATTGGATGGTGCACGGCACGCAGGCGCTGCTGCCCATCCAAAACATGGGCGAGCTGGCCGCACTCTATTGCTTTGTGTTCCTGTATCTGTCGTCCCAAGGGTCGGGCATTTGGAGCGTGGATGCGGCACGCCGGGGATCGGCCTCGGGTTGAAGGGGAGCCGCGCCGCGTCCGGAGTGCCGGAAGCTTCTTATTCTTATGGAGGAGATCCCATGCAAAACCCGCTGGATGGTTCAGGCCTGGTGACGGCGATTGGCGCTTCCATCGCCGTCATTGCCTATCTCCGCAATGTGCCGATGAAAAAGATCGAAGAGTTTATCGCCCTCCCGGCGGAGACGTCCGCCGACGATCTCAAGAAACTTGCGTTTTACCGAGCGCAGCAACGGGCCTCGTCCCGCCTGATTCTCCACCTGATCTCGCAGCTTGGTCTGATGGTCTTTATCTCGCTCCTGTGCTACCGGCTGCACTTCGCCATCGACGACAGTCTCGTGACCAATCGGCAATCGGGGTTTGTCTATGATATGGACAGCACGATCGGATGGGCGGCGTTTCTGCTGTCGACCTTTTATGTGCTCCTGCACCTCTACCTGGATATTCCCGAAATCATGCGCACTCACACGAAGCGGGACGAGATCACGAAGCGCGTCACCGACGTGTCCGCCGCGCTTGCCGCAAAAGGTAGCGCCGGCCGCTAAGGATCCTGTGCGGGTGTTCTCTCCCTGTTTCACCATATCGATGAACACGTGCTGGCTCGCGTGAGCCGGCAGCCTCGCCTCCACCCGCTGCGTGTCGAGCGGCTCTCGGCTCGGTGCCTTCACCGATTGACGAGGCGGAACACGCAGCGTTAACGTACAGAGTCTGACGAATGACGGGGGCCGGCGACCCCACGGCTCCGTTCAGGCTCCTCGGTCGCGGCCGTCCGGGCCTCCGCCGTTCCACCACAACGCATCGTGCAAGGTCTGCGGGCCGGTGAGCCGGTCGTTCCGAGGGCTGCGCCGAACGTGCCGGCTGGGAACGAATCGACAACGCATCCTGGATGGAGGTGCAACCATGCCGACTTATGAATACAAATGTTTGGACTGCGGACACGTCGCCACGCTCTGGCTGACGCTGAAGGATCGGGAAAGTGGATCCGTGGTCTGTCCCTCGTGCAGCGGGAAACGCATGCAACAAGTCATCGCCAGCGTCATGGCCAAGACGAGCCGGAAAAGCTGAGCCGCCACATGATGCCACTGGGGACGGGAGCCGTCTGCCTGGCGCTGGCCGGCTGCGTGTCGATCGGCCATGTGGACTTGGCCGACGACCAGATCATGGCGCAGATCAAGGTGGGGGAGTCCACTATGCAGCAGGTGGCCGGTCTCCTGGGCGAGCCGGACAGCCGGCACGTGATGGAACTCGGAGGAGCGAAGAGGGAATGGTGGTCCTATAGCTACGCCTCCGCCATCATCAATCCCCTCGATTATCTCCTGATCTATGGGTTGTTCTTCAACGGCATCGGGCTGTACGACACCCGCTACGACTTGGGGCTGTTCTTCGACCACCGGGACGTGGTCAGCAGCCTCTCCAGAACGAAGACCGACTACGACTTGGGGCGCCCCTTCGCCGCCGGCCTGATCACCAACTTCTCGGACAAGACGCTCGGCGCTCCCGAGCCGGCGAAGGCGCCGATGCGTTTCGATGATCGGTTCCAGTTTCCCCACTAGCCACGTGCGGCCGCATCCCCCGATCCCTCACAGCCGGACGCCCCGTTGTCTTTTTCAGGCGCTGCGTTATGATGAGTCGGCATGTGGCCTTCTACCGGCGCAAGCCTTGCGATGTTGGCTGTCTTTTCTGTGCGGCCCGGCTCATGAAGGACGACCAGCCCGTCATCCCCGCCACGGTCGCGCTTCCTGAAATCACCGTCAAAGCTGTCGTGCTGTCGGTGTTCCTCACGGCCGTGCTCGCCGCCGCCAATGCGTATCTCGGCCTGTTTGCCGGCATGACGGTGTCCGCGTCGATTCCGGCCGCGGTCGCCTCGATGGCCATTCTTCGCCTGTTCCGGAGGTCGAACATCCTCGAAAACAACATCGTGCAAACCGCCGCGTCCTCGGGCGAGGCGCTGGCTGCGGGAGTGATCTTCACGATCCCCGCGCTGCTGCTAGTCGGCTATTGGCCCGCCTTCGACTACTGGCAGACGGCGTTGATCGCCACGGTGGGCGGGCTCCTCGGCGTGCTTTTCACCATCCCCTTGCGGCGGGCGCTCATCGTGCATGCTCGGTTGCGGTTTCCCGAGGGCGTGGCGACGGCGGAAGTGTTGAAGGTGGCGGCGGCTCGTCAGGATACCGGCGCGGCCGGCGGCGCCGGGGATGTCCGCGCGCTGGCCTCGGCCGCGCTTTTGGGCGGGGCGGTGAAGTTCGGCGAGAGCGGCCTGCGACTGTGGGCGGAATCGCTGGAAGGCGCCGCGCAGGTCGGGCGCACCGTGGTCTACGCGGGGATCAATCTTTCGCCCGCGCTGCTTGCCGTGGGGTTCATCATCGGCCTGCAGACGGCGCTGGTCGTGTTTCTTGGCGGCATCGTCGGCTGGCTGATTCTGATGCCGGCGTATGGGCTCCTTACCGGGCTGCCACCTGATCGGACGGGACTGGCGGCGGCGACGGCGATCTGGAGCGGCCAGATCCGCTACGTCGGCATCGGCGCGATGCTGACCGGCGGACTCTGGACGCTGACGAAACTGCGCGAGCCGGTCTGGAGGAGCCTGCAGACGCTCCGTGACACGTACCGTGCCCCGGCGTCGTCCGGAGGCGGAACAGCGATTGCCAGGACGGAGCAGGATGCGCCGCTGTGGTGGATGGTCGTTCCCTTTGCCCTTTCGCTGGTTCCGATGGCGTGGATCTATACCGCCGTGGTGGGCAGCCCGCTGATCGGCCTGCTCATGACGATCGTGATGGCGCTCGCGGCGTTCCTCTTTTCGTCGGTCGCGGCCTACATGGCCGGCTTGGTCGGGAGCTCCAGCAACCCCGTCTCGGGCGTGACCATCGCGACGATCATGGTGGCCGCATTGTTGCTCGTGTTGTGTTTAGGAACCGGCCATCCGGCGGGACCGGCGGCCGCATTAGTCATCGGCGCGGTCGTCTGTTGCGCCGCCGCCATGGGCGGAGACAACTTGCAAGATTTGAAAACCGGCCATCTGGTCGGAGCGACGCCGTGGAAGCAACAAGTCATGCAGGTCGTCGGCGTGCTGACCGGCGCCGTCGTCCTGGCGCCGGTCCTCTCGCTGCTCCAGGCCAAGTACGGGATCGGCGAGCCGACGAGCGGCCATCCGCACCCTCTGAGCGCCCCGCAGGCCACGCTGATGGCCAGCCTGACGCGCAGCGTGTTCGGGGCCGGGCTGCCCTGGCCGCTTGTGGGGCTGGGCGCGGCAATCGGCGTGGTCGTGATTCTGCTGGATCGCCGGCAGGAAATCCTCGGCAGCCGGCTTCGTCTGCCCGTGCTGGCCGTGGCGCTGGGCATCTACTTGCCGCTCAAACTCTCAGCCGCCATCTGTGCCGGCGGCATGATTGCCGCCCTTGCCGCGCGCGCGGGGGGCAGCGCGGATCCGTCACGGCGTGGGCTGCTCTTCGCCGCCGGATTGATCACCGGCGAAGCCTTGATGGGCATCGTGCTGGCGATTCCGATGGCACTGGCCGCGCTCTGGCCCGGCCTCGGCGCCGATCCCTTGACCGTCTTTGACTCGCCTTCTGTGGGCGCCTGGCCCGGTCTCCTCATCGTCGCGATGGCGGGCTATGCCCTCTATCGGAACGCGATCAGCCCCGGGACGAAGCGATGAGCCCTGAGGCGGCATCGTCAGCGACGGAAGGCTTGACGGCATGGTATGAAGTCGACGGGCCCGAACGGGAGGCCCGCGCGCGGGCGGAGCGGATTTGTCTCGACCAGACCATTGAGGGAGACCGCGCGCTCCTGACACCGGCGCTTCGCGCCCGCGTCGCCGGCCGTCTCGAAAGCGTCCGGCCGACGCCCGCAGGCCGTTACGAGATCGCGATTCGCTATGCCGGCGAGCTGCTCGGCGACGAGTGCAGTGATCTGCTCCATCTCCTATTCGGGACGAGCAGCCTGCGCGGCGATGTGCGCCTCCTGTCCTTTACGATGACGCCGGGTCTGCTGTCGGGCTGGCGCGGCCCCCGGTACGGTATCGATGGGCTTCGCCATGCCGCCGGCGTCTCCGCGCGGCCGCTGCTCTGCGCGGTGCTGAAACCGTTGGGGCGCGCGCCGGACGAGTTGGCTCAGTTGGCCGCGGAGTTCGTGCGAGGCGGCGTGGATCTCATCAAGGACGATCAGGCGCTGCTCGATCATCCGTTCTGTCCCTTCTCGGAACGCGTCGCCCGCTGCGCCGAGGCCATCGCCCGAGCGAGCGCGGCACGCGGGCGCCCCTGTCCGTACTTCGCTCATATCAGCGGCGGCTTGGACGCCATGCGCCGCCGCGCCGCCCAAGCCAAGGCCTTGGGCGCGACGGGGCTCTTGGTGGCGCCGTGGCTCACCGGCTTCGACGCGTTAAAGGCCCTCGCGTCGGATGAGACGCTGGCCCTGCCGATTGCGAGCCATCCGGCTCTCTTCGGCGCCGCCGGGTCTCAACCAGGCGCGGGGCTCGCGCCGGCCGTCGGCTATGGGCTCCTCCCGCGATTGGCCGGCGCCGATCTGGCGATCTCCCCCGCGTATGCCTCGGGCTACGTCATGTCGAAGGAGGACTCCCTGTCGGTCGCGGCAGGTTGCCGGCAACCGTGGAATCCGCTCAAGCCCACCATGCCGGCGGTCGGCGGCAGAATCGGACCAGAGCGGATCGTCGAGCTCGCCGCGTCAATAGGCCGCGATGCGGTGTTCGTCTTGGGCAGCCGCGTACAACTGGATCCCCGCGGCGTGGTGGTGGCGATGGAGGCGTTTCACCGGGTCCTTCGTGAGCCTGGTTAAACGCTGTCTGATCGGACGCTGGCATCGCCGGCGGCGGCGAAATTCGGCCGGCTTCGGAACCACACCAACCCGATACACCGAACCGACCGGAGCCGCCGTGGTCGTTGATCGCGGCAACTACTGCAGTCGAGGCGCGCCCGGCGGCGTGGGAAGCGGGCCCGGTACCATCCGGACCGAGATGCCGTCGAGGATCATGCCGAAGGGACCCGGAGTCAGAGACGTGAAACGGACAGCGGTGCGGGCGCCGTCGGCCGTGAACGTGCCGCTGTATCGGCGGTAGGAGGTCGGTGCCACACCGCCGTGATCCACTTCCGCCTCCATCAAGGCCCCGACCTCGCCGAACACGACCACCCGCGCGCGGGCGGCCGTGCCGCCGAGCTCAGGATGGTGGGCATAGTGAAACGTGAACGTATATTGCTTCTTGGGGACGGTCGGCACCGTGGTGGCGAGGATCGCGCCGTCCGCGAGGTGCACGGCTTGGGCGCCGTCATAGGCGGCGCTGTCAGGACGGGCGATCACGTTGAAGTGTTCCACGCGGCCTGCCAGCACGTCCCACCGGTGCTCGTCGGTCTTGAGAATGTGCCCGGGCTGGTACGCGGCCGTCTCCTGAACGGGCGGCGCCTCGAAATCCTCGACCAGGACAGGCGCCATAAACGCGGCATCCACGAGATCGGCCGCCTTGACACAGGCGCCGGCCGTCCATCCCATGGCCAGGAGCAGGAGGGTCGCACCGGCACGATCAGCAGCCGCGACGCACGAGGTTCGCCGCCTCCGCTTCCATGCGTCCGCTCCGTTTCTTCGCATCTCGGCCGCCACGGCGCCGCCGCTCCTGCAACGGCTCTTCTCGGCGATGTCGCGTCTCGCAGTTTCCATCTCTCCGGGTGACAGCATCATACAGAAGACCGCCGGTCAGATCTATGGAGCGGCTTGGTCCATGCGGAGGCGGCGGTCTGCTGCGACTACACCGGCGCGTTCGCCTATCGTTCTCCGGACCGGCGGGCTTCGTGGTGCGGCGTTCGCTAGTCGATGATCACCGGCGAACCGATGGGCGGCCTGCCGAACCGGCTCCAGGCATCGCACGAGCATGCTGGTCTATCTGGCCGGTTTGGTTTAGCTCGCCGTTCGGACCGCGCAGCCGGAACAGTTTCAGAAACGGCGTTGGATGTATGGGTATAATGGCTGCTATGCGTGCACTGAAGCAACGTCTCGGCCGGCGCAGCGCAGCAATGGTGCCGGTAACTGCGGTATTCCTGGGCCTTGTCGCGGCCGCGCTGCCGGTCTTCACGCAGTCCGCGGCACCCGAGCCGGATCGCGGCACGTGGCGCACGGCCGCGCCCGCGCCGACGAAACGGACCGAGGTGGCCGCCGCGGCTCTGCGCGACATGACCTACGTCGCCGGCGGGTTCGAGAAACCGAGCTTGAGCAATGCCCTGCGCTTCGCCATTACGCCGGCCGTCGAAGCCTACGATTCCGCCAGCGACCGATGGACGGCCAAGGCTCCCATGCCGGCTGGTCTGCATCATATCGGCATCGGCGTGGTGGACGGACGGCTGTACGTGATCGGCGGATACCAACAATTGGGATTCAGCGTCTGGCAGCCGGTGGCAACGGTCTATGTCTATGATCCGGCCACGGACGCCTGGACCGAGGGCGCGCCGATGCCGACGGCGCGCGGGGCCTTATCGGTGGCGGTCCTCGACGGACAGCTGTACGCCATCGGCGGCTATGACGGCAAGGCCAATAGCGCCGCGGTGGAGGCGTACGACCCGGCGCGCCGCGTGTGGACGTCGCGCGCGCCGCTGCCGACTCCGCGCGACCATCTGGCGGCGGCCACCGCGTCCGGAAAGATCTACGCCATCGGCGGACGGCTGAACGGAGACTATCGTCGCAATCTCTCGGTCAC
Organism: uncultured Nitrospira sp.; assembly: GCA_964642845.1. Classification (GTDB taxonomy): domain Bacteria; phylum Nitrospirota; class Nitrospiria; order Nitrospirales; family Nitrospiraceae; genus Nitrospira_D. The sequence goes on along the minus strand of CAZXRB010000056.1, from coordinate 6,585 downwards.
GGAAGCGTACGATCCGGGCACGGACCGGTGGTCGCGCGCGGCGGATCTGCCCACTGCCCGCAGCGGCATCACGGCGGCTGAGGTGGGCGGGAAGATCTACGTGTTCGGCGGTGAAGGAGGGGAGGGCACGTTCCGCGAGAACGAGGCCTACGATCCCGCGCATGACGCTTGGCAGGGCATGGCCCCGATGCCGACGGCGCGTCACGGACTGGGCTCGGCGGTGGTGCAGGGCCGCATCTACGTCATCAGCGGCGGGCCGACTCCCGGCGGCTCGTTCAGCGATCTGAACGAAGTGTTTACGCCGCCGGCCGGCCGCTGAATCAATCCGTGGGTCCGATCTCCCTCACTTCTGAAGGGCGCACCGATGGCGTGGCAACGAGCGGAGCGCCATCGCGTACACGTCATCAGTCGACAAAGCGTTCTCGGAGAGACTCCACGTACATCTTGATGATCTCGATCTCTTCCTCGGTCAGCGTTTCGCGACTGATTGGCGCGCTCAGCAGCACCTCACAGCTCCGCATGAACTCTTTGATGGGAGCACTCAGTGAATCCGTCGTCATGACCACCCTTTCTCTCCACCCAGCGTCGTCACCCTCTCTTTCAAGACCCACAGTGAGCAAAGCGGATGCCCGGATGTGACACGGAGAAGCAAGGCGTTGAATCACAAAGAGGATTCACGTGCCCTGACGCAGCACGCCCGCCGCGTCCCCGGCAGCAGCAGCGCAGGCAATTCAATTCGACACGACTGACGCACGGATTCTTATCCGGCTGATTTCACTGGATTAGAAACCGTGAGGGAGAACCCTACAGGGGACCTTCCCAGGAACGGTGGACAGAGGCTAGGGTTTTCCCCTGCAAAGGCGCTCACCGCCTCGTTTCGTCCCCGCGATGCCGTGACGATCGCTCCGACGCTCGGCTATCGGGCGCAGGTCCAGGAATGGTCGGGAGTGCGGGTCGACGCGCCGTCCGCCTCACTGGCGCTGCACTACACCCAGAGCCAACGCCTGCTCCTGAGCGCGATCGGCAATTACTCCGTCCTGCACTCGAGCGACGGCCTCGTCGATCTGGAGACGGTCGGCGGCAAAGGCGTCCTCGCCTGGGATGTGGATCGATCGTCAGCCTGGACGACGCGGCTCTCGCTCGAAGCGGGCCTCAACCGGCAATTCAATCGTCTGCTGCCGTCCGCCCACACCGACGATCTCTCCGGCGCTCCGCTTGGTGCTGGCGCCTCTGTAGCAGGCCGATCCGCTTGGGTTTGCCCGCCGCTTCATCGGCAGCAGGCCTTCAGTTGACTCCTCCAGGATGAACGAGTAGCGTAACGCACCTCCGTCGCATCCGTTAGGTCGTCTCATGGAGAAGCCCGGGAGGTGCGCATGGCCGAAGCGGATGGTCCCTCGCCGAGATCCCGACTCGCGGTGTGTTTCGACGGCACCTGGAACAGCGTCGAAAGCCGCACCAATGTCTCGCGGCTCTTTGAAACCATTCTCGACCGCGCCCCCGACGGCGGAGTCCAGCTCAAGTTCTATGACGAGGGCGCCGGCCGCGCCATTGAGGCGACGACGCCGTGGACGCGGCTCCTCGACGGACTGCGGGGCGGCATCTTCGGGGACGGCATTGTTCAAAACATCCTGCAAGCCTACTGCTGGTTGATCGAGCACTCCCCCGCTGCTTCCGAGGCTGCGGCGCCCGACGTGTACATCTTCGGCTTCAGCCGCGGCGCCTTCACCGCCAGACTGCTGGCCGGCCTGCTGGGCGCGTCCGGCCTGCTGAGGCAGCAGGCGGTCAGGCAGCGCGGCGATGTCGTGTGGACCAACCGATTGGTGCAGTCGGCCTGGGCCCGGTATAAGCCGGGCCGTTCGGCGTGGCGCTCGATCGGACGGCATGAAGCCGTGCCGGATTGGCACAGTGTGGCCGACCCGATCGCGGTGAAATTCCTGGGCGTGTGGGACACCGTCGGCCGCTACGGAGTCCCCACGCTCAGTTGGGGCGGCGGCCTGTTCAAACCGATCCGATTCAACGATTGCTGCCTCGGCCGCCATGTGCGTGACGCGCGGCACGCGATGGCCATCGACGAGCATCGGGCCGATTTCAACATCCGACTATGGGACGGGGTCACCGACACGTGGTCGAGCACGCGGCTTCCGGACCGGCCGCCGACGCGCATTCTGCAGCGGTGGTTCGCCGGCGCGCATGCGCAAGTGGGCGGCGGGTACGAGAACGATCAACTGTGTCATTACCCCTTGGAGTGGATGGCCGATGAAGCCAGGAAGGCGGGCCTCGGATTGATGTACGGCGGACCGCCCGGACGAGCGCGGTTCCGTTTGGCACCGATGGGGCGCGACTATCTGGCTCCCGTCATTGATTCGCACGCGGAATTCGCCTACGGCCTGTACCGGTGGATCTCCGATCCGATCGTCCGCCAAATCCGGCTCGGGTCGCTCAGCGGACCAGACTTCACGATGGACATCGGCATCGACGGCAGTGTGTCCCGCAAGGTGCTGGGCGACGCCTCCTATCGCCCGGTGAATCTCTATCATCAAGGCCGGCTGGATCTGCATTCGATGCCAGATCGCAGTTAGCCGCCAGGAGAGGAGCCCATGAGCCTGCTCTTTCTCGATATCGCGCTCTCCCTCATCGTGGTGTTCGTCATGCTGTCGGTCTTTTGCTCGAGCCTCCTCGAATGGTACGCGCAGCGGGTCGGCGCGCGGGCGCAGTTCCTGCGGAAGGGTCTGCTGCACATGCTCGGCGACGACGGCCTCTACCGGCAGGTGGTGAATCATCCGCTGATCGAGGCCCTCGGCAAGGGGGGCAGCCGCGGCCCGGGTCCCGCGTACATCCCGTCGGCGGTCTTCGCCGATGCGCTCCTCGACAGCGTGGTGGATCGCGCCGCCGCCGCGACCGGCTCGACGGCGATGGACCTGTCGCTTCTGAGCATCGACGGGCTGCGCGCCCACCTCAAGAAACTCGACGAAGAGAAATTTTCGATCGCGTCGGCGCTGGCCCCGATCGTGCGCCGGACGGACGATCTGGACCAGGTGCGCGCCGACATCGCGACGTGGTACGAGGCGCAGACCGATCGCGTGACGGGCCGGTATAAGGCGTTTGCCCGCCGGCATCTCTTGATCCTCGGCCTGCTCCTCGCCGTGGCCTTCAACGTCGACGTCATCGCCATCACCACACGCATCGCCGCCGAACCGGGTCTGCGCAGCATGCTGACCGGCTACGCGGATGATCCCACTTTTCGCACACTCGCTCAGGCCGATCCGTCCCCGGCGCCACCCGGCGCACCGGACGAAACGCTGGCGCCCGCCCGGAAGGCGAAAGACTTTTGGGACACAGCCCACGGGCTGCCTTTTGGGTGGAAGCCTGAATCTGTGGAAACCGTGACAACCGGGATGTGGTGGGACCGAATCCTGATGTTGGTCGGCTGGCTTCTCACGGGTCTCGGCGTCAGCTTCGGCGCACCGTTCTGGTTCGATCTGCTGAACCGAGTGGCCAGCTTGCGCGCCGCCGGCCCCAAGCCGCCGACGGTGGAGGAGAAACGATGAGCCGGGTCTCTCGCCGGCTTTGGTCATTTGTCCGTACACGGGAGCCGTTCAGGGGAGGCGATGCGCTCCAGGCGGCGGAGGGCGAGGTCGAGCCGCTCGCGATGGGGTGACGCGAGGGAAGGGAATTCGATGCCGAGCCGTGCGGGCCGGACCAGCGGACCCTGCCATCGTGACGTTTCGTCTGATGCGGTGAGGGGAAGGAAGAGGCAGCGCGACGCCCATGCAGCGGAGACGCGGTAACGATGGACGGGCTGCATCAGTTGGAAATCGTGATCTTGCTGCTCGGCGTCGCCTTGGCCCTCACGACACTCGCGCACAAGATCGTGCTGCCCTATCCGATTCTGCTGGTCGTCGGCGGCCTGCTCCTGGCATTGGTGCCGGGACTGCCGGCCGTGACGCTCAACCCGGATCTCGTGTTTCTGGTGTTCCTGCCCCCCATTTTGTGGGCCGCCGCGTATTTCACGTCGTGGCGGGAGTTTCGTGAAAATCTCCGGCCCATCTCCTTGCTCGCGGTCGGACTGGTGCTGACCACCACCGCGGCCGTGGCGGCAGCGGCGCACGCACTGCTGCCGGGGATCGGCTGGGCGGAGGCCGTGGCGCTCGGCGCGATCGTGTCGCCCCCGGACGCCGTCTCGGCGACGGCGATCGGCAAGCGGCTGCGCATTCCCCGTCGGGTGGTGACGATTCTGGAAGGGGAAAGTCTGGTCAATGACGCGACGGCGCTCGTGGTGTACCGGGCGGCCGTCGGCGCGGCGGTCGGCGGATTCTTTGCGCCCGGCGAGACGCTGCTCCAATTCGTCTACGCGGCGGTGGTCGGGACGGCGATCGGACTCCTCGTGGCCCTGACTGCCCGCTGGGCGTTGTGCGCGACGGAGGAAAGCGTCGTCCACATCGCGATCACGTTGCTGGCTCCGTACGTGGCGTGGGTCCTGGGCGAACTGGTGCACGCCTCGGCCGTGCTGGCTTGCGTGGCCGGAGGCCTCCATCTCCGCCGGCATTTCAGCGCGGCCGTGTCGCCGGCGACGCGCCTGCAGGCGCGCGCGGTGTGGGATCTCCTCATCTTTGTGTTGAACGGCTTCATCTTCATCCTCATCGGATTGCAATTGCGCGCACTCCGCGAGGCCGTGCCGGCCGGCCGCTTCAGCGCGGTCCTGATGGTCGGCATGCTGGTGAGCCTCACCGCCATCGCCGTGCGGCTGGCCTGGGTGCCGCTGGCGGCGCTGCTTCCGCGTTGGCTGAGCCCGTCGCTTCGCGCGCGCGATCCGTTGCCTCCGTGGCGGGTGCTGTTCGTCATCGCCTGGACCGGAATGCGAGGCATCGTGACCTTGGCCGCCGCGCTGGCGTTGCCGACAGCCACCGCGTCCGGCGCGCCGTTTCCGTTCCGCGCCGAGATCGTTCTGATCAGCTTTTCCGTGATTCTCGTCACGCTGGTGCTGCAAGGACTGTCGTTGACGCCGCTGATTCACACGTTGCGCCTGGAAGACGATCGGAGCCTGGAGCGGGAAGAACTGCTGGCCCGCGAACGGGCCGCGGCGGCGGCGTTGCAGCGACTGGACCAAGTCGGCGGCGTGGAATCCTCGGCGGCCGCTCACGTCGAGCGGCTGCGCGAGCACTATCGGCAACGGCGCCGGCGCTTTGCCACCGAAGCGTCCGTGGATGCCGCGCACGCGCCGGACGCCGGCGAGACGTTTCGCCGCCTGCGCCATGAGGCCCTGACCGCGGAGCGGCTGGCGCTGATCGCCCTCCGCAACGAGGGCACGATCAGCGACGAGGTGCTGCACCGGCTCGAGCAAGAGCTCGACCTCGAGGCGCTCCGCTTGGGGATGGGCGAACAGCGCCTGCCGAGACAGGGTGCGGGCTGATCTCCCGATGCGACGGCGGCTCCTCGTGCGCGGCGCCGGCGCGCGGTCGGTCTCCTAACCGTTATCCGGCGAGCAGCCTAGGATGTGCAGGATCATGTCATGGATGGCGAGCACTTGATTCTTGCAGACAAAGGCGGCGGCCCCGGCGGTTCTCATGGCGGTGTAGACCGGTGGCGCGTAGTGCCCGCTCATGCCGATAACGATCGTCCGTGGGCAGGCTTTTCGAATCCGATGCGTGGCTTGAATGCCGTCCAGGTGCGGCAGAGCGATGTCCATCAAGATGACATCCGGCTGCTGGGCCGTGGCGATCGATACCGCTTCTCGACCGTCTTTGGCTTCGCCCACCACCGCGATGTCAGGGTAGCTTTCGAGCACATCGCGCCACAGTTGGCGCGTCCATTCGTCGTCGTCCACGAGGACCACGCGCCAACGCGGCAAGGCCTCCGGGTCCCTGTCGGCGGACTGCGTGTGGGGGCTCGAGACCCATCCGCTCGTGCCGCTCCTGCCGCTCGTGGCCCCGTGGCAGGTCTCTAGGCTGGCGAACATCGTGGTTTGCCCCGCGGTATCCGTGACAGCATCGGGTTCTACACCAGCATCATAGAAGTGCGCGCGCCTCCGCCGGGCCTAGGGACTCCCCGAAGAACGAGGGGGAGCGATACCGCATGTTCTCAGCAAGCTGTCGGCGGGCGACGCACTCGCGACGAAGGGCGCACGGGGGCCTCACGGCGCCGCCGGTGCGCCAATCGCGGTCGGTGGGGAATCCGAGACGGCCCTCCCAGGCCCGTCCCCGGCGCGCGGCGTGGTCGAGGCGGCCGGAACGCCTCCTCTGATATCAGCGGACACGGGCAACGGCTCGATCGACGACGGCTTGGGCGCGCCTTTGTCACCTCGTCCGCCGGCCAAGAGCCCCATTGCCAACAAAAACGCCAGTGCGACCGCGACCCCTGCCTTGTCGACCCGTGGAGCACCGTGGGATGCGAACCAGCTTCGATGCGGCCACGCGCCTCGTGGTGGCGTAGGCTTCAGCATGACGCTCGTTGTACCGGCTGAACGGAGGCGGGTCTACCTGGGAGATCCCTAGCCCACCTGATTCATGACGGTTCGTCGCCAAATCGCTGAGGCGCGTCGCGAGACCGGCGCGCGGAGCCCGTGGACTGACACCCTTCCCCGCGTCC
>CAZXRB010000055.1:0-24045 GCA_964642845.1 uncultured Nitrospira sp. | reverse complement strand
CCTGCGGCGGCGGCTGGGCCGCCTGCGGCTGCTCGCCCGGCGTCACATCGATGGCGTCCGGTTCGTGCACGGTCTTCTTGAACCCTTTGATGGCCTTGCCCAGTCCCTCGCCCAATTGCGGCAGCTTGCCGGCGCCGAAAATGATCAGGACGATGATCAAAATCAGCATCAATTCCATCCAGCCGAATGAGCCAAACATTTACAGCCTCGTACGACGTAAAGGGTGAAGCCTGCCGCGGAACCGGTGGTCGGTACTGAGTGCTCGGTGGTGTGTCAGCATGCTGATTCTTTGGTCCGAAAGGCGCCGGCGTCACCATCCCAGCACCTACCAAAGTGGGGAAGTTCCCCCAAATCGCGGGAGAGGCTATAGAACTTTCAAAGCCATGTCAAGAGATATTTCGTGAGAACCCCCTTGTCTTGTGCGCAGTTGTATCGGTACTGCCCTCTGGGGGTCTCGCTCCTGTGGGTCCGCATGCCAACCGGCACGACGCCGGCCCCCCTAGGGTACACCCTAGGGTGGATGGCCTTGGCCGCTCTTCGGGGACAGGCTCACAGGAGAGGTGAGACTCCTCGATCGAGCTGGAGGGAGTCAGGCGCCGCGCCGTTCCAGACGCTCGACGCGTTGCTGAAGCTGCTCGTATGAGAGGCGGAGCAAGGCGCGCGTTTCGCGAGACTCCCGCTGGATCTCCTCGCGGAGTTCGCCGCTGCGCTCGTTCTGCAGTTGGACAGCTTCTGCCACGAGGTGCAGGTCGTGCCGCAGCGCTTCCACCAGGACTCCCATATGGCGCTTGGCTTCCTCGAAGCGTTCATCGAGTCGGATTTCGACATTGCTGACCCGGCCACCCAGACGAACTTCCACGTCGTCGATCCGGCCACCGAGCTGAGTCTGGACCTCGTCGATCCGGTCGCCGAGCTGAGTCTGGACCTCATCGATCCGGCCACCCAACTGAGTCTGGACCTCATCGATCCGGCCACCGAGCTGAGTCTGGACTTCATTGATCCGGCCACCGAGCTGAGTCTGGACTTCGTCGATCCGGCCGCTCAACTGGGCCTGGACCTCGTCGATCCGGTCGCCCAACTGAGTCTGGACCTCATTGATCCGGCCACCCAGCTGAGTCTGGACCTCATCGATCCGGCCACCCAGCTGAGTCTGGACTTCATTGATCCGGCTACCCAGCTGAATCTGGACTTCGTCGATCCGGCCACCCAGCCGAGTTTCTACCGAGTCGACCCGCGCTTCCACCCCATCGATGCGCCCGCCCAGCCGAGCTTCCAGTTCTTGCCGGCTGGCATCGATGCGCGCGCCCAGTCGAGCTTCCACTTCTTGCCGGCTGGCGTCGATGCGCGCGCCCAGTCGGGCTTCCACTTCTTGCCGGCTGGCGTCGATCCGCGCACCCAACCGGGCTTCCACTTCTTGCCGGCTCGTGTCAATCCGCTCGCCCAGCCGGGCTTCTAACAGGCCCATCTCCTGGCGGAGACTCCCGCCCATCTCGCCCATCTCTTGGCGGAGGGTATTGGCGGCTGCCGTGACGATGCGCTCGATCTGCGAGAGGGATTCGTGATCCAGCATCGATGGGCCTTCTCGAGGTGAGGAATTCTAATTTCTCTCGCAACCGAAGTCAACGCCCGTCTTTGGCGCACGAGAAGTGATAATACTCGATCGCGCTGGGCGGGGCGGTGAGCGCGATGGCGACGGTGTCCGGATCGTAGCCGATGGCTTCGAGGTCCTTCTGCGCGCGGGTCAGCTCCTCCTCCGTCACATAGGCCACCGTGTCGGGAACGCCCTGGCGCTTCATGGAGAGGAGCATGCCGTTCAAGGTTTCTCGTTCCTCCGGAGGCGTCTCCTTCCTGAGCGGAAAATCCAGTTTGCGCTCATAGGGGCTCTCATAGGTTTCATTCAGCGCCTTGATGGTCTTCAACGCCAGGCGATCCTGCTCCCACGGCTGGAGTGTGGGGCCGGCGGAGGGATGGGTGGCCAAGAGGTCCATGAGGGTAATCACGTTCGTGTTCAACGACCGCCCGACGAACTCGCGTTGCAGTTCGAGCGCGGGGCGCACCATCCCCAGGTGCTTCGCCACGGCCTCGACCAGGGCGAAGTTGATCATGAAGCTGTACTGGCCGCCGAATTGCCCATAGCACGGCTTCTCCGGATCGTTCAGCACTTTCATCTCGGCCGTGCCGGCATCGAACGCGCTGAACCCGACGGCGCCGGGAGCCAGCAGCCGCTTGGCTTCCTTCAGCGTGGCAAAGGCACCCAGGTTCACCGGGACGAGGACTTGATTCTCGATGCCCTTCAGGAATTCGGTGATGATCTTCCGATACGGGACGTCTTTCCATTCGACTTTCCGATATTCCTTCTCCCATACCAGGTCGTCGAGAAACGGCGGAAAGGTCCTGAGCGTCTCCACGTCCTTCGCCTCGAACGCTCGCACGAAGCCGGACCAGTCCTGAATCTTCGCATGGAGCGACTCGCTCAGATTGGGCCGCAGATATTCTTCTTCGATATCCCCGCCGTTCTTGGCCAGCAGCTTGGTCGGCAGGTCGTTCCACAATTCATTGCAGATAATGCGGTCCACCGAGCCGTCTGCGATACCGGCCAGATTCTCCACGGAGCCGCACCACACCTCCACCCGGTCCCGATGCGCCGCCAGATCCGGATGGGCGAGGGCGTGGTCCAACACCGGCTGCTCCCAATCCACCAGGACGTAGCGCACGCGGGGATAGACGTGTCCCTCTTTGTCGATCGCGTTCAAATGGGTGAGAAAGCAGGCGGCGAGGTTGCCGTTACCGGGCCCCCATTCGTGGATGATGAGGCGGGAGGCGTGGGACGTGCGCGACTCGCTTGGTGCGCCTGATTCGCCTCCCTCGCGCTTCTCGCCTTTCGCACCCTTCTCGCGCGCGGTCACGCGAGTGTAGTAATCCGCGGCCAGCGCGTGCGCCAGCCGATAATCGGCCGACGCGAAGGTCTGGTAGTACGCGCGCAGCTGATCTCCCCTGAATTTGTAGAAGAGCTGGTTGAGGTGGGCTTGCCACTGATCGAGCGGCTTGTAGTCTCCAATCAACTGGGGGAGGGCATCGGCGTCTTGCAACATGATCGAACTCTCGTGGTCCGTGATGGGTGATGCGTGATCAGCGGGCGGGATTCTAACAGACCGTTCAAAAGCGCCGCAACGACCGGTTCCCGCGGCTGCTGAGAACAGGATGTTTGCAGAGTCACAACCGGGCTTGACTGTGATGGTACAGTGGATGTACCAGGTTTGCCTATGCGCCTGTTCGGCCTGATGCTGCTCGCCGCGTCAGTCGGCAGCTCCCTCTGCGGGGCGGAAGAACTGCCCCTCACGCGCAACGTACCCATCCCTGAGTTTCAGAACCGCGCCCAGGACGCCAAGCCCTATAACTTCGATGCCCCGCCGGAGGGGATGTTTCGTTCGATCACCATGGCGGAGGGGTTTGAAGAAGAATTGGGCTTCCGTCGCACCCATGAGATCGTGCCGGTCAAGCCCACCGAGCAGTTTTCCGCCGAGACGCCCGCCGTGTTCATCGTCTTTCAATTGCACCAGCATTACCAGGCCTTCAAGGTCTTCGGCCGCTGCTACCCCGAGGAGGTGCCGGGGCTGTCGAACCAGACGCTGGTCGCGCAGGACGCGATGTATATCGCGCTCGAAGACGAGACCGGCTACTTGAAGCTCTTTGCGCCGGACGGCGGCTGGAAGCCGGGGCGGTACCGGGTCGAAATCCACGCCGGCGAACAAGCCAACGAGATGAGCCTCGTCGGGACCATGCGCTTCACGATCGTGCACTCCAAGGGAACGTGATCCGCGCCCGTGCTGTGTGAGCCCCCTGGAGACCGTCTTTCCTGAGATGCGACTCAGCTCACGAAGATGCGGTTCGATTGACGCTCCGCCTCCTACGGGTATATAAGTCTCTAGAATCACAGCGGTGATGGGGTTCACCGGAACCGCCTCCGGTATTAGCCGGAGGCTGATAACTCCTACCATGCCGTCCCGGTAGGAGCCCCAACGATACTCACGCTCCTGCCGACAGCCGTCGGCCGGAGCTTTTTTATTGCCCATGGATACCCCTTCCTCACGCATACGCTTCCCCCACTACCAGGTCGGTCCGGTCGCCCAGGACATCCTGAAACAGCTGGGACTGCTGATTCGGTTGGAACGGAAGATGCTGGGCATCATCGCCTCCTACGCGGTGGCGATCGGCCTGTTCATGCTGTGCGTGCCGATTGCGGTGCAGGAACTGGTCAGCACTTTTTCGTTTGCCGTCGAACCGATCATGATTTTCACCCTGGCGGTGATCGTCGGCTTGGCTCTCACGGGGGCGGCCGCCTTCCGGGTGCTGCAGGCGCGCGCCGTGGAAACGCTCCAGCAGCGGATCTACACGCGCGTCGCCATCGCGTTCACCGACCGGCTGCCGCGGATGCAGGAAGAATCGTTCCTGCCGCAGCACGCCCACCGCTTCGCGGAAGCCGATTTGTTGACACGCGCGCTCGTGGCGATGGTGGCCGATCTGTTCAACGTGGCCGTCGTCGGCTCCATCGGCATGTCGCTGCTCGTGTTTTTCTCGCCCTACTTCCTGCTGTACAACGCCACGCTCATCGCCGGGTTTCTCGTCCTCTTGACGCTGTTCGGGCGCGGCGGCTTTTGGATCACGCTGGACATGTCGCGGCTGAACTACGAGATCTACCATTGGATCCAGAACATCGCCGCCAATCTTCCCCATCTCCGCGCCGCCGGCCACAGCCCCTACCTCATGGCCAAGACCGACGAGCTGACGAGACAATACGTGCGCGTGCGCCAACGGCGGTCGGATCTCCTGACGGGGCGCCAATACAAGGCGGCCGCGCTCTGGCAGGTGGCCGGCCACACGGGCATGATCGCCACCGCCGGGATGCTGGTGTCGACGGGCGACCTGACGGTGGGCCAGTTTGCCGCCGCGGAATTGATGGCGGGCCAACTGCTGTTGAACATGGACACGTTGGCCCGGCGCATGGTGCACATGTTCTTCGCGTTCGTCTCGTTCCGGGAGCTGCACGCGATCCTGTCCCTGCCCAAAGAGGAGCCGGGTTCGAAGACGATTGTGCCGTTGAGTCACTTCGGCTTGGCCGGGATCAAAGTGTCCGCGCAGCACGTGGCCTTCGCCTACCGACAGGCCCCGCCGCTGTTCGAAGGGTTCAATCTGGAGGTGGCCCCGGGCGAGAAGGTGGTGGTACAGTGCCGCACCAGTTCGGAGAAAACGGCTCTCGCCAAGGTGCTGGCCGGGCTCTATGCCCCGACCAAAGGCGTGGTACGTTACAACGACGTGAATCTCGCGGAGGTCACCTTGGATTCCATCGATGCGAGCCGGAGCCTCATGCTCGACTCGCAGCCGACCCTGCTCGAAGGCACCATCGAAGAAAACATTGCGTTGGGGCGGCCGTCCATCACATTGCAGGACGTGCAGTGGGCCCTGCGCTTCGTGGAAATGGACGGCGAGATCGATCGCATGCCGGACGGGCTCGCCACCCAGGTCACGGGACACGGCGGGCAGTTCACGCTGAGCCAAATTTTGCGGCTCTTGCTGGCCCGCGCGATCGTCACGCACCCGCACGTCCTCATCATCGACGGCACGTTGCACAGCATGGTTCCCGCCGTGCGGGAGGTGATCTTGCGTCGTCTCTGCAGCAAGGATGAGCCCTGGTCCGTCATTTTCCTTTCCAACGACCCGACGTTCATGCACGCCGAGCGGCGCGTGCTGTTGTGACAGGAGGAGATCGGCGATGAGACCCTACCCGGCAGCTCGACGCTCCGGCGGCCGGCGTCGGCTCGCCGGCCGGCTGTCGCTCTGCCTTGTGCTGGCCCTGCCGGCGGCTATCGTGCACGCGGGGACGATGACGACCGATCCGGACGGGTTCTTCGGGCTCCGCTGGGGATCGTCCCTGCGCGAAGATGCGCGATTGGCCCGTGTCGAGGCCGGTGAGCGGATCGAGTCGTACGCAGCGACGTCGGGCCCGCCTCGCTTGGGGGACATTCCCGTGGATCATATGCGTTTCGTCACGATCGACGGCCAGTTCGCGCGCGCCACCGTCCGGTACCACGGCAAGCAGACGCACCAGAATGTCCTGGCGTATTTGGAAGCGCTGTACGGCCCCGTGGAGCGGTTGCCCGGCTCGATGATGCGCGGCCTCAATCAGCAGTTCACGTGGCGCGGGCCGTCGACGGAAGTGAATCTGACGTATGACGGCGCGCGGGAACGGGGCCATGTGTTCATCGAAAGCCGCACCTTGGCGCCCCGTTTCAACGACGTCCTGCCGGAGCACGCGTACTGATCGCTCTCATTTGAGACCCAACACGCGTGGAGGCCGGAGGCCCCGCGCCGGCCTGCGCTGAGCGCGCCCCGGAGCCGCCGGCCGTTTGACCGTCCCCCGACCATCCGCTAGAATGCCCGCGGAGATCACGCCGATCTGGCCTATCCGGAGCGTTTCACCCGACATGACCGCCGCTGCTCGTCCATGGGCCTCCGTCATCATTCCGATCAAAGACGAGCGCGACAATCTGGCGCCGTTGACCGAGCGTGTGCTCAAAGTGCTCGACGCCCGCGTCGAATCCCGGACCACCCCTTACGAAGTGCTCTATATCGACGACGGCAGCACGGACGGCAGCAGCGAGCTGCTGGACGAGCTGGCGAAAAACTATCCGGCGGTGCGCGTGCTGCACTTCGATCGCAACTACGGGCAGTCCGCCGCGTTCGACGCGGGATTCAAACATTCCACCGGCGCGCTCGTGATTACGCTGGACGGGGATTTGCAAAACGATCCGGCGGACATCGACGCGCTGCTGCCGTTGGCGCAGACCTATGACCTTGTCTGCGGCTGGAGAACGACGCGCCACGACCACCTGGTGCGCAAGCTCTCCTCCCGCATTGCCAACGCCGTGCGCAGCGCCGTCACGGGCGATCGTGTGCACGACACCGGATGTTCGCTGAAGATTTTTCGCCGCGCCGTGGTGGACAAGCTGCAGCTCTTCACCGGCATGCACCGCTTCTTTCCCGCCCTGGCGCTGATGCACGGCTTCACGGTGGCCGAAGTGCCGGTCCGCCACTATCCGAGAGCGCACGGCGTCTCGAAGTACGGCGTCGGCAACCGGCTCTTCAAGAGCCTGTACGACCTGGTCGCCGTCCGCTGGATGCAGACGCGGGTGCTGCGGTATCAATTCCGTGACAAGTGACTGGTGACGCGTGACGAGTACAAAGCAAGGCAGTGCCATGATACGCAGCCACAAGGCTGGAGCTCCTTGACCAGGTCAGGAAGATGTTGATCGCTCTTATTCAGTCGATACGCAAGAGGCCCGTCACCCGTCACTCGTCACCTGTCACGTCTTCTCCATGACCACCACCGAAACGATTTGGATCGCGGTCGGCTTCTTCGGACAAGGACTGTTCTTCGGCCGGTGGATTATTCAGTGGTGGGCCTCGGAGCGCAGCGCCAAGAGCAAGGTGCCGGTCTCCTTTTGGTACATGAGCCTCGTGGGGGGGCTGATTACGCTGGCGTACGCGATCTATCGGCGCGATCCCGTCTTCATCGCAGGCCAAAGTATCGGGGCCATCGTGTATGTGCGGAACCTCATGCTGATCTACAGACCATCGCCCACGCCGGCCTCCACCTTGGTCCCGCCGTCCTCGCAATCATGACGCACCGCAGACCACCCCGTCGCTGATGCCCATGCCAACCGCGCGCATCCCACTTCATCTCGCCATGCTGGTGCTCCTCGCGGGGCTCTTCTTTTTCTGGGGTCTCGGCTCCATGGGGCTGACCGACCGGGACGAAGGACGCAACGCCGAAGCCGGGCGGGAAATGCTGGAAAGCGGCGATTGGGTAAGCCCGACGTTCAATTACGAGCCCCGCTACGCCAAGCCGGCGTTGGTGTACTGGCTGATGTCCGCCGGCTATCGTGTCGTGGGCGTGTCCGAGTTCGCCGCGCGCCTTCCCTCCGCGCTCTTCGCGCTAGGCCTGCTGCTCATGACCTATGGGTTTCTCGCGCGCGTCCGCGATCCGGTGACCGCGCTGATCGGCTCGCTCATGCTGCTGCTGAACATGGAGATGATCAGCCTCAGCCGCATGGCCTTGACCGACAGCGTGCTGATTTTTTTCACGACGCTGTCGCTCTACGCCTTTTGGCTGGGCGCGGAGGCGACGGCACGGCGCGGCTGGCTGTGGCTCTTTTATGTGGCCATGGCGTTCGGCACGCTGGCCAAAGGCCCGGTTGGCATCCTCGTGCCGCTGATCACCGTGACGCTGTACCTCACGGTGACGGGCCAATGGGTTTGGTTCTGGCGGCACGGGAAGCCGCTGGCCGGCGGCGCGCTGTTCGCCGCGCTCGCGCTGCCCTGGTATGCCGCGATGTGGCTCTTGCACGGCAGCGACTACACCGCGTCGGCCCAAGCCAACACGGTGGGCCGGTTCCTGAATCCGATGGAGGGCCACAGCTTCACCGTGCTGTTCTACGTGCCGGTGTTGCTGCTCGGGTTTTTCCCTTGGAGCGGCTGGCTGCCCTTTGCCTGGTATACCGCGTTCACGGCATGGCGAGAGGCCAGGGGCGCGAGAGCCTCTGGCCGCTCGCCTCTTGCCTCGGATCTATCGGCTCGAGACAAGCTGGACTGGTTCACGGCGGTGTGGATCGCCGGCACCTTCGTCTTTTTTACGCTGTCGTCCACCCGACTGCCTCACTACATCGCTCCTCTTTTTCCGGCCGCGGCGATTCTGACGGCGTCCTATTGGTCGCGCTGTGTGACCGTGCCCCAGACGAAGGGCGCCACCGCCGCGATCCATACCGTCATGGTCTTGGGATTTCTCCTGGCCGGCGCCTGTGCGTCCCTGCCCTGGGCCTATGAGAGCTTTGTCGCCGCCAAGCTGACCAAGGAATTCCCGCTGGCCACTCAGTTCACGCTGGGCAATGGTCCCTATCTGGCCTCGACGCTGCTGGTGATTGGCATGGCGCTGGTGGGCTATTTCGGGCTGTCGGAGCAACGGCGCGGCGGAGCCTTTTGGGCGGCCGGCGGATCGTTGGCCTGTTTGGTCCTCGTGCTCATGCAGCTGATCCTGCCCGGCGTCAATCGCATCTTCATCGCGCCGCCCCAGGAGTTGGCCTACGCCGCCGGGCTCAATTTGGGACCGGGCGATCAACTGATCGCGTTCGGTGCCACGCGGCCATCGTTAGCCTTCTATGCGAAACGGAAAGTGGAATTCATTCCGTCCGGCGAACAGGATCGACTGCGGCAGGCGCTGGCGCGCGAAGGGCGCACGATGATCATCCTTCCGGAAACGCTCCGAGGATCCCTGCCTCGGGAAGCCACCACGTACCAGCCGCTGTTGAAGCGGTACGGCTACCTCCTCCTCGGAAGCCAGCCGATGGTGACGATTCCCGAAGGAGCTGCTCCTCCCCCAACGGCGACTCCCCGGATCTTCGGCCATTAACTTCGGCGCCTTCCGTCGCCCCGGTCCGCCCTTCACTGAAAAGGCAAGACGCCTCGACCTTCCACCAGGATGAGAATTCCCAGCAACACGCTCCCGACGAGCGCCGCCTCGCCCGCAATTCTCCGGACGTTGGACGCCGGCGGCATCGGACTCCGGCTGTCCGCGCCGCCCAGCGCGAACGCCAGGCAGGCAAAACCCGCGGCCGCCACCACGAGCGGCGCCGTGGTCATCGACGCCAGCCCGTACGCCACCAGCGCGACCGAGACCCTGTCCTGGCGATCGGCCCGGGGTCCCTCAGCTCCAACCCACTTCGCTCCTCTGAGCCAGAGGCCGGTACCGGTCACGAGAAGCCCTGCCGCAAGCAAGATCATGCCGCCGGCGCCGCGATCGGCCGGCCGTGCCAGCACCCAGAGCAGGGCGAACAGAATTGTGGCGCCGGCGGCGGTGTGGCGCAACCCCTGCGCGAGCGACTGGCGCCATTCCCTCCACGGCGCGGCCACGAGGAACCCGCTGAGAATGCCGATCACCGCGCCGCCGAACACGTCCGTGGGAAAATGCGATCCGCGCAGCACGCGGCTGACTCCCACAAAGAGCGCGACGGCGATGCAGACAGGGCCCGACCAGGGGAATCGCTTGGTCAGCACCGTGGCCACCGCAAAGGTGGCGGTGGTATGGCCGGACGGAAAGGAATCCAGGCCGGACGCCCATGAAGGCGCGAAGTGCCATTCGCCCGAATGGACGAACTTCGGCCGCGGGCGGCCCAGCAGATGTTTCAAGATGTTCGACACGAGCGCCGCGACGCCGTGCGCCAGCAGCGTTTCAAGGCCCGCCCGAGTGAGAGGGGCTTTCGACAGCGTCCAGCCGGCCGCAAGAAGCGCGGCGCTCACGATCAGCAGGTGCTCCCCTTCGCCGATCCAGTCTCCGGCATTGCTCGTGAACGCCATCCAGGGCACGGTCAGCTGATCCCATGGAAGATGGATGGTCACCGACCGGACATATCGGACGATCGGCATGTCCAGCTGGAGCAATCCAAGAAAGACCATGGCCAATGCGGCACAGGAAAAGGCAAGAGGCGCGAGGCACGGGGCGAGAGACCAGCATCGGGAGATCGATGCTTCCTTCCTCTCGCCCTCCGCCACTTGCCCCTCGCCCGAATTCATGGCACCCAGTCGGCGAGGAAGACATTGAACTCGCCCGGCTCCCTGGCGTGCCGGTCGGAGATCCAGACCAGGCGTGTGCCGTCCGGCGAGAACATGGGAAAGCTGTTGAAGTGCCCGTCGAAGGTGAGCCGCTCCAAACCCGTCCCATCGTCTCGGATGAGAAACAGATGAAAGCTGGGCCGCCCGCCTTCTCCTCTGGTTTCGACGTTCGAAGAGAAAATAATCCGTTGCCCGTCCGGGTGGAAGAACGGCGCAAAGTTGGACGCGCCGTTCGACGTCACCTGCCGTTTGCTCGCGCCGTCTGCATTCATGACGAAGATCTCCAGCTGGCCCGGTTCCACGAGCCGCTGTGCCAACAGCTGCTGATAGCGGGCGATCTCGGCAGGATCGGACGGATGAGACGCTCGGTAGACAATCCGCTTGCTGTCCGGAGAAAAGAACGCGCCGCCATCGTACCCCACTTCAGTGGTGAGCCGCCGGACTTTGGTCCCGTCCAGATTCATGGCGTAGATGTCGAGATCGCCGTCCTTCACCGATGTCCACACGATCGTCTTGCCGTCCGGCGAAATGGTGGCTTCCGCATCGTAGCCCGGCGTCGCGGTGAGCTTCTGCATCTCTTGCCCGTCGATCCGCACGGCGTAGACATCATAGTCGTCCAACGCCCAGCGATAGGCGCCGTCACGCTTCGGCTTGGGCGGACAGTTGGGACCCGCCGCATGGGTGGAGGAGTAGAGCACGCGCCGGTCGCCGGGGAAAAAGTACCCGCAGGTGGTGGCCCCCATGCCGGTGCTGACCAGCCGGATGGTCTCGCTGTCCAGATCCATGACATACATCTGATAGCAACCCAATCCCACGTCGGCCGGCTTGTGCGTGGCGGCGAAGGAGTCCTGCATCCAATTGTTGGTGGACTGGAAAATCAGCTTGGTTCCGCTGAATGAAAAATAGGCTTCGGCGTTCTGCCGTCCGAAGGTGAGTTGGCGAATATGGCGCAGGTGGCGTTCCCCTGGCGCAGGAGCCACGGTCGGGCCGGGTTTTTTCGTCTGGTCCGAGGAGAGGCCACTTGCAGGGAGCAGCCCGCACGTGAACAATACCGCTAGTGCAAGTGTCCTTCGGCTACCGATTCGCATGAATCTGAACCTCCTTCGTCTCCGGATGCCTCTCCCACACCTCTCGAGCCGTCACGGCGCCGTCGCGGAAGATCACGGCACTGTGCCAGCCATAATAAAACAACAGCCGCGACACCTTGGCAACCGACGGGGGGGTCACCCCGTAGAGCACGGTCAGCACACTCCCCGGCACGCCGGCGCGATGGCACGAGACCAGAACTGCGACCATCGGACCTCCCTGCATCTGCCCGTTGATCGCGACCCCGTTCTCCGCCAGCGTGACCCGGTCACCGCAGGAGTCCCGCAGCAGGGATTGTGTCGCCTGCCGCTGCTCCGCTCCACCCAGCACCAAGAGGGAGCCGGTGGCCGGCACTGCTTCGCCGGCCGACACGACGACGGTCCGGCTGGCTTGTGGCTGCCCGTCTTGCTCCATCAGACGCGCGAGGACCTGATTCAAGGGAGATGCGGCGTCCGAGAAGGCCTTCACGACGGTCCGCCGGCGGTCGGTCACGAAGCCGTTGAGCATGGGCGGGAGGTCAGCGCGCGCCATCCGCCGAAATACCAGGTAGTCCGGATCCAGCCGGACATGGCGTGGCTCCTGGGACAGCACGACTTCGGCAGTCTGGTCCGCCTTGTCGATCGAGACCCAGCGCGTCTCCATGCCGGCTGTGGTCGCAATCTCGAGGGGCACCTGCATCCGAAACGATGGGCTCTCTTGGTGGAGTTGCACGGTCAGGCGCCACAGCCCTGGCGACGCGCCGCCGGCTTCTTCTTCCCGCGCCGTTACTTGGCCCAGATGCAACACCGGCGCACCACGCTGTTCCACCCACTGTGTAAAAAACCACCGGAGGTCTCGGCCGCTGACCTGAGCGAAGACGGCTTCCAGGCTCCCCCAGTCGGCCGCCCGATCCCGAAATCGGCTCACGAACTGCTTCAACCCTCCCCAGAACGCCTCCTCGCCGACTTCTTGCCGTAGCAGGTGAAAGACAAACGCCGCTTTTTGATACCCGATGGCATTATCGCGCTCGTCACTCTTTCTCGTGAATCGGGCCACGGGATAGTCTTCATGCGGCGCCACATAGAGGCTGTAGCTGTGGATCATGAGCCGCCGTTGTTCGCGTGCCTGCGCGTCGTCGCGCGCCAGCTCGTGCCAATAGTAGTTGGCCAAATAGGTGGTCAGGCCCTCCACCCAGTTGCCGTAGCCCGCGCGGTTGAACACGGAATTGCCGATCCACGAATGCACGATTTCATGCCCCAAGGCGTACGACTGCACATAGTGGCGTTTGATGCTGCCGCTGCCGAGCAGCGTGAACGACGGCATGCCGAGGCCGCTGGCGAAAAAATTTTCCACCACCGCGAACTTTTCGAACGGATAGTCGCCCAGGAGCCGAACGTAGGCATCGAGATACCGGGCTGTCGCCTCGAGATACTCGTCGGCCAAGCCGGCGTTGTCGGCAAAGAAGTACGTGGCCAACTCCACCCGCTGGCCATTGGCGCCCTTCCAGTCCCGCGCCTTGACGACGAAGGCATTGGCGACGAGCGTCAGCGCCTCCGAAGGATGATCAATCACCCACGTGGAACGGTGCCGGTTTTCTTCCGTGACCTGTTCGACCTGCTTCCCTTGCGTCACGATCGTCCAGCCGGCCGGCACACTGGCCGATACACGGAAGCGGCTGAGCGAGCCGTCGCTGGCCGGGTACCATTGGCTCTCGCTGCTCAGATAGACACCTTCCGGGCCAATATGGCCCGCCGTCTCACTCGGCGTGACAAAGCGGAGGTGGCGCGGCTCTTTCGGCGGATCGTCGATGATCCCTTGATAGGCGACCCACAGTGTCGCATGGCGCCCGTGCGCCGGCGGGAGACTGATGACGATCCGCTGGCTCGATGGCGAGTCCGCCCGCTGGGTCGTGAATGATGCCGGGGTTCGCTGCAGCGGCGACTGATCCGACGGCGTTGCGAACTCAACTGTTCGCACTTCAAGGGTAGCGGCCAACGCGAGCACGATCGCGGTTTCCTGTTCAGACCATTCCACATCGAGCTGATCGCGTGCAATCAGCTCATGCGACGCCGGCCTCAGTTCAACGGTGAGGTCGTGTCGAATGATCGTGGCGGCGGCGGCCGGTTCGGCCACGCACAATCCGAAGGCGCTCGCTCCGAGAAGGACACTCAAAAAAGTGGATGGCCTGAGAAGCTTCCCGACGGACATCGGGAAGTTTTTAACATTCGCGGCAGACCAGCACAAGCTGGATGGCGGTGAGCAACCGTTCGAGATCGATCGGCTTGACCAGCACTTCCTGTGGGCCGAGCGCCCAGGCATCTTCCAGCAGCTCTTCGTTGCGGCTGCCGGTCATGATGATGATGCCGCCGGGATACTCTTTGTCTCGCAGGGCCTGCAACACCTCGATGCCGGCCATGCCGGGCATCACCATGTCGAGCAGAATCACATCGGGCGGAGCTTGCTCCACCATACGCAGGGCCTCGTGCCCATCCTTCACGCCGAGCGCGCGATATCCACGGAGACTCAAGAACTGGACCAACAAATCGCGCACCAACGGATCATCATCGACCACGAGCACGGATTCGTCTAACTGCTGCACGGCTGTTCCGTTGGCAGGCGGCAGCGGCGTCGGGCCCGGATGGGAAGGCAGCTGCGAGACGCGGTTCACCGCTTCGACAAGGATATCCAGGGACAGCCCCTTGCGAATAAAGTCTGTCACCCGTAACGCTCGCGCTTGATTCTCTTGCATCTCCGTTGCGCCACCGCCCAGGATAATGACGGGCGCATGAGGATCGAGCGCTCGGATTTCTTTGAGGACGGTGAGCCCGTCCATCTCGGGCATGCGGAGATCAAGGAGCGTCACGCGGGGCGCTTGTTTCCGGAACACTGCCAAACCCTCCCGTCCGCTGGTGGCCGTGAAGACCTGATAGCCGTGCCTGGTGAAGACGTTCTGCAACAAGTCGCAGTTCATTTGATCGTCGTCGACGATCAGAATCTTAATCATCGCCCCGCCAGCTCCCGGGAATCATTAGGCATATGACAGATGATGCAGGGTACCATGGGACGGAATGATTGCAAAGAAATTGCGCGGTTATGGTCAGGCGCGATTAGCCGAACAGCGCGGCGACGAATGCCTCGGCGTTGAAGTCCTGCAGATCTTCGACATCTTCCCCTACTCCGATCAGGCGAATCGGAATCTTCAACTCCTCGGCAATGGCCACGACGATGCCGCCGCGCGCCGTGCCGTCGAGCTTGGTCAGCGCCAGGCCGGTCACACCGATCGCGCTGTGAAATTGGCGCGCCTGCGCCAGCGCGTTCTGTCCGACCGTGGCATCCAGGATGAGCAGCACTTCATGCGGTGCCTGGGGCAGCTCCTGGCCGATGACCCGTTTGATCTTTCGCAACTCGTCCATCAAGTTGGATTTGGTATGGAGCCGGCCGGCCGTGTCGATCAACACGACATCCACAGCACGCGCCTTGGCTGCCACGACTCCATCGAACGCCACAGCCGCCGGATCGGCACCGTGCCGGTGACGAACGACCTCCACGCCCACCCGATCGGCCCACATCTGTAACTGGTCAATGGCCGCGGCTCGAAATGTATCGCCGGCGACTAAGAGCGGACGTCGGCCGGCCTGGACAAGGCGCTGGGCCATCTTGGCGATCGTCGTGGTCTTCCCCACGCCGTTCACGCCCACCACGAGGATGACGTACGGCTTGGGCCCCTGTGCGATGATCGCCTCAAGTGACGGCCCACTCACCGGTTTCAGCACGCCGTAGAGAGTCTGGCTCAGAATGTTCTTGAGATTTTCCGCGGTCGTGCCCGTGATGCTGCGGGCCTGCTCGTTGACCCGCTGCATCAGCCGATCGACGACACGGGTCCCGAGATCTGCGCTTAAGAGAGCGGCCTCCACATCATCAAGCATCGCCTGATCCGGGGGACGGCCCAGCCATCGATCGAGCGATTGCCTGACTGCACTCCGGGTCTTGCCGAGTCCATCGCTGAGCCGTTGAAACCAGCCCATATCAATCGCTCCGTTTGTCGCGTGTCGCCCGTCCAGTAATCAGGCGTGGGATCCGCCCCAGACGCCGCAGGATCGCTTGCTCGCGCCGTGCCATGCGTCTGGCTTCCCGTTCACTGCGTTCGTGATCGTACCCACAGAGGTGGAGGACGCCATGGACGAGCAGGGCCGCCACCTCCTGATCGATCGAATGCCCAGCCGCTTGGGCCTGTCGTCGCGCGGTGGGCAGCGAGATGACCACATCTCCCAAGAGGCGGCCATCGGGGGCCGCCGCCTCTCGCATGGCAAACGCCAACACATCGGTTGTTCGATCGATCTTCCGATACATGCGGTTCAGCTGGCGCATACGCCGATCCCCGACGAGTTCCACGCTGAGCTCAGCCCTGGGCTCACCCGCCGAGATGAGGACTCGTTGGGCGACTCGAATGAAGGATGCGCGGCAAACGGCCGCCTTGCGGAGACGGACCCGCAAATACACCGCCATTAATGCGCTTGACCCCAAGGACCCTTGGGAGGCGTGACCGGGACAGGCTTTCGAGGAGCCGATGAGACAGACGGCCGCGAAGCGGCAGATGGGCTTTTGGTTTCTCCTTGAGACGCCGTTTGGTGACGATCATAGGCTTTGATGATGTCTTGAACGAGCCGATGCCGGACCACATCCTTCTCGTCAAAATACACGAACTCGATGCCGTCGATCCCGTGCAGGATCTCTTTGACCTGAATCAATCCCGACACGCGGTCCGTGGGCAAGTCAATCTGAGTGATGTCCCCCGTGACCACCACCTTGGAGTGATAGCCCAGCCGTGTCAGAAACATTTTCATCTGCTCGGCCGTGGCGTTCTGGGCTTCATCCAAAATCACGAAGGAATCATTCAGGGTCCGTCCGCGCATGAAGGCGAGCGGGGCGATTTCGATATCGCCGCGCTCAATCAAGCGGTTGGCGCGCTCCATATCCATCATGTCGAACAACGCATCGTACAGCGGGCGCAAATAGGGATTCACCTTCTCGTACATATCGCCGGGCAAAAAGCCGAGCTTCTCCCCCGCCTCGACCGCGGGACGCGCCAAAATGATCCGGCTCACTTCCTTCTTAATAAGCGCGCTGACCGCCATCGCCATGGCCAGATAGGTCTTGCCTGTACCGGCCGGACCGATCGCAATCACGATGTCATGCTTGTCGATCGCTTCGATGTAGGCCTTCTGGGTGGGAGATTTCGGGCCGACAAACCGCTTCTTGGTGACGATGGTTGTCGCGCCAGCCAGCACGTCCCTGAGCGGCGCCTCGGGGCTCTGGCGGAGCGCAGTCAGGACATGGGACACGTCGTCTGGCTGCAGGGACATGCCTTCATTGGTGAGGGAAGCCAGTTCGACGAGAATGCGTTCGGCTTGGCGGGTGGCGTCAGGAAGGCCCTCCAGCGTCAGCTCCTCACCACGCGCAGAAAGCCGCACCCCGAGTTCATCTTCGATCAACTTGAGATGCCGGTCGTGGTGACCGAATAAGACGGCGGTGTTAGTACCTTCTCGTAGCTTCAGTTTGCGCACGAGTGCGAGGTCTCTCTGTCTCCTTATCTAACGATCGATGAAGTGATTCTAACAGAGCTGAAAATCCGGACACAAGCGCCGGGTGAAATCGCTCCCGGCATCACGCTCCGGCAGGTTTATCGGGGAGCTGCGCCGAGAGGGTCAGATCGAATTCTTGGTAGGCCGCCCCTCCCTGACCGTCTTTCGCAACGACTTTGACGTGGAAAGTTCCCTGTTGTCCAGCCGGGACAGACCACACTACGTGGCCGGTTACTTCATCAATCACCATACCTGAAGGGCTCGTCTCCAGGTGGTAGGTAAGCCGGTCGCCATCAGGATCCGTCGCTCTCACTTGATATTCGAAGTGCTCGTGCATCCCCGGCATAGGCGGTGTTGATACGATATGTGGAGGACTGTTGCCCAAGGTCAATTCGTCTGATCGAACGGCCTTACCCTTGGCAGTGGCATCGGCCGGTACCACTTCCACTGCGATCTTGTCCCGACCGGCGAATCCCTTCGTGTCGAGAAAGGGCTCCTCTCCTTCTTTCACCAGTCCATTGTTTCTGAACCAGCGATAGGTCAGATCCACGCGATCATGATCGGGATCGTGTGCCTCGACCTGCGCATTGAGCCTCGCCCCTGGCTGTGGCGTCTCTGGGTCAAAGGCGATTCGTGTGACGGCAGGAGGCGTGTTGCCGACGGTCACGGGACCTACTCGGTAAGGAGCACCTTTTTGCGTGCCGTCTGCAGGCACAATTTCCACGCTGACTTTTTGCCCACGGCGGAGGAGTCCGCTTGGGAGTGTGGCATTGGTTTGCCGGTCAAGCGGTACTCCGTCCACGTACCACTGATAGTGAAAAGCCACTGCTTCCCGTTCCGGATCTTCCGCATAGATCTGAACCGCGACGGGCTCGGTCAATGATAGGGGATCATGGAGAAACTTTGCTGATGTGATGCTGGGAGGACGGTTCCCTGACGTGAGAGCTGCTCCACTAGTTGAAGAAGACGAGGAACTATCAGTGCACGAAGTCACCAGGCCCAGAAGTACTGATGTCATGCCGGCGAGGATGTATGCTTTCCCAGAAGCAGGAAGAGTCATGTCATGAGTATTTACTGGGCATTCATGGCACGAAGTCGAGGCAGCGGGATCTCCGCTGCCTCGACGTCAAATCGGCCTTCATGCACCGCCCCGCATCTCAGTCTCGCTGGTGAACCCAACTGACGAACTTGCTGTAGTAATCGCCGGCGCTGGTGCAGGGTTGCGTGGCTGCACCGGTACTCATTTGGATCGCGCCTGTCATACCGCCGCTGCATCCGGCGCCACTCGTGCCGCCGGCCCCCTGGCCGCCCGAACCTTGCGTCCCGATCTGTACTGACATCGAAGAAGCCATACCCACTCCCAGAGCGATCTTGGTCGTGATATTCACATTACTCCCGGAGGTGGCGGTGCCGATGACCGGCGTGGCGGCCGCAGTACCGGTCTTGTAGAACAGTGCGTACAGATAGCTGTTCCCCGACGATGCGCAGAAGTCGTTAGTCGGCACGAAGGTCGGGAAGAAGACCGTTCCTCCGATCAGCGTCGGGCTGACCACCGATCGCTCCGCAGAGTTGGTTCCCGACCCGGTCGGCAGAGTGATGCGCCACCCTTCTTTGCTCTGGACCAATCCCACCATCGTATTCGTGCCGGTGCCGTTCAGAGTGGTTACGCCGGGGTTGGTCGGATCGGTCACCTGATTCGTGCTGCCCGTACAGACCAGGCAAACGACGGCATTGGTGACATCGACCAAATCATTGTCCTGACAATTCACAGTGTCGGTTTGGGTGCAGAGTCCGTTGAGAACGGAATCCTTTATTCCGAACAAGCGCTGAACATTGTTGTCTATCTTGTCGGAATTACCAAGGTACCGGCCGGTCCCGAAGAAGACCCACACCATGTTCGCATCGTCGATGGTGACCGTTGGGGCCGCCGTGATGGGCCCGACTTCGAGAGTTCCAAGACTCGGGTCCCAGAACGTATCGATCACCTCGGTAGGAGCCCGATTGCCGCCATTCGCAACGCCCCAGGTCGAGGGTGAACAAGGGGCATTGGTGCACCCGCCGGTCGTGAGCCGGTACAACTTGCCGCGCCATGGCAGCGACCCGTCATGAATTGTTCGGCCGGAATAGGCTACATCGACTCGATAATCGAGATCCTTATCGACCGTAATCACATGATTCATGAAGGAACGCCAGGATCCTATCGGCATGGTGGTGACATTGCTGTTATTCGTGCCCGGTCCCTGCACCATATCCACGACGTACAGCTTCGCCGTCTGGCTGGGACTCGACGGCAAATCCGCCTGATAGCCGTTAGGGCCAGAGCCGAAAATCACATACCACTTCTCATTGGTCTTGCTGGTGGACGGATCACTGGTGGGGTTCACACGCGCAATGGCCGGATAAGCGGTGGTGAGACCTAACCCGCTGTCGGTAAAAACCCAGAGCAGTTTCGGATCCACCTCAGGATTCGTAATGTCGAGTACAAAATAGGCGCTAAAGAAATTGCGGTTGGTTCCGCCGATATTAACAGTCATGGGAGGAGCTCCCGAGCCAGCCGCACACTGACCGCAGCTTCCCCCCATGCGGAATCCCCCGATGAGGATAGTGCCCCAACCATCGGGATGATCGGCATCAGGTGTGAAAATTCGAACGTCGGACACCTTAGGCTTCAGATCGACGTAATACACATGGGTATAGTCTGGTCTCGCCAGCCATTGGAGTTGCGGCAGCAGCTGATACGGGATGAACCCCCAGAGCTCCGCCCCTAATTTGGGACCACCAGAATTGTCAGTCGGGGTTCTGGTGAACCATCCGTGCTCTGTTACTCCCGGTGTCGTCGGATCGTCCCCCTTATGGTAATACCCGGCATTGAACGCATGGAGCATGCCGTCGTTGGCCCCCACGTATGCGACCTGCCGACGGTTTCTGTACTGTTGGTAGAACGTGTTGTAAGTCGGATCGCCATAAATCAAGTCGTACCGTTCTTTCGGCGCACCCACGATGGTCGGGGTAGAGTGGATCGGATCCCCCAGTTTCCAGACCTGATACGACCCGCTCCCGATCGGCACTTCCAACATTCTCGTCCGGAGCCCTGCAACTTCATCTCCGCGAATGAAGTTAATCAGATTCATGGCATTACTGCTGCCAGCGCAGGCATCTCCGGCATACCTAAGATAGTCTCTCAACGTATTGCAGTTGGCTGTGCTGAAATCCACCTGCTCGCTCGGATCGACGATCCCATCGTTGTTGGTATCAACCCACGTCAAGACTCTACGAGATGCCGACGGCGTCAGCGCCAGTTCTTTGCCGGCTTCCCAAATCGGGATGATGGCTTTCAAGTCGGCCCCGAGCACGACCGGCGTAGGGCTGTCGGCCAAGCCGTCACCATTCAAGTCGTCATACTTGTCGACGAGCACCTTCTGATAGGTCGGGCTGGCGGGGTTGTCGTCATATCGGGTCGTCACAATGCGATCGACCCGGTAGTCCAGAATGCCGTCCTGATTCGTGTCCTCCCGGAAATTCCCGAAGGTGTCGATGAACAGAGCGTGGGTATACCCTGTCCATTTCACGTTGGCCCCGCCCTGCCCGATGTCGCTGGTGAAAAAGTAGGCTTGGTAGATGGAACCTTCTCCGGAGGCGGACGTCGCCAAGACCGAGATCGAGGTACCGGACGCGCTTTTTCTGAGGATCGCAGTGATCGTCGCCATCAGTCGATCTTGAAGGTCGTCGACGTTCGAGGATTCGAAGTAGTTGTCTGGAACTCCGTCGCTCCCCTGTGCGCCGGTCGCATTGATGATTTTATCCCATTCAGAGGTCTGATCCGGAAGACTGTTGCCGTTTGCATCTTCGAATCCTCCCAGCTGAGCCGCTTTCATCAGCAGCTCGCGAGCGCTGAGGTTGCCAAACGCATAGAACGTATAGAGATTGATGTTCTGCAAGCCGGGCAAGCATCGACCGCTGACATTCAGCACGGCGATCGTGCCATCGGCCGTACCGTTGCAGGGTCGTAGATCCGTGGTATGGGCCCAATAGGCCACATCGTCCAAGTAGTGGGATCCATTGCTGGCATAGTCGGTGCGATGCTGCTTCAGCAGAACATTGGTGGGTGTCGCGGGATCGTTGTTACAGGTGGACCCTGGCGGGTCAACATAGGGGACCCCACGATTCCCGGTGCAGAAGGTCCCCGCATAGGGTTGAGCGTTGGTATTGGCATAGTTGCGGATGCTCGAGGGGATGTTGAGGTCTTGCGTCGGTTCTCCGTCCGTGACGAGTAAGATAAACGTCTTGCAGCACGACACTTGCACCGAATTCGTCGCCCACGCTGGCGAGTGGTTGCTACCAAAGAAATAAGGATCACGGCCGCAGGCATTGGTGATATACCCTGGCGGACACACTTCGCCACCAGATAACGCGCTGATCTCGCTGGATCCTATGGATCCTGCACCAGTTGCTTGGAAGGCCACGCCGGGCGAATAGGAGATTGGATAGACATAGGACGTGGGTTGGTACGCCGAATTGATTTGCGCAACATAGCGCGTGGTCTCATAGAGGGACTCGGCCAGTGGGGTCCATGTTGACGGAAACGTTTCCTCAACGGCGTCAAGCATCGCCGCGGTGTTGGTATTGAATGTCTTGACCGTGGAGGTATTGAACGCGATCGTCTGACGCGCTCCGACACCCACCAACATGCGAGGCCCATCGCCTGACGCTTTGAATTCAAAGAGCCCAAATCGAGCTTGAGGCCCGACTTGCTGAATAATACCGGTCGGCTCCGTATCCCGGACAATCCTCAGCCAATATTGGCTTTCCGCAAATCCGTCCGCATCAGCACAGCTTGTCGCCGTATCGCTAGGAGCAGTACTGTCATTGTCTATGCAAAAGCTGCCGCCCATGCCGCTGGTCCCGCCGCGGTATTGAATTCGAATGGTGGCAGGAGTGCCCGGCGTGGCACTCGTTGGAATGCGATCTTGATAGCCATTGCCTGGCCCGCTGGATATAGATACGACGTCATGGCCTCGACTGCTGGTATCGAACCGCTGTTGGGCCTTGATCGTGATCTTCGCCGGGCTTCCGCTAGCCGGGCAGGCTCCAGCAGCGGTTCTGGTGACAGCGCAGTCGCCTCCCGACATGGCTTTCTTGAGAGCATCGATCCGGAGAAAGGTCGCCCAGTTCAGAAGGTTGCCGTCCCACTGAGTGGTTGCCGGACAGCCATTACCGACGGCGGTCTTTGCCGCTGCAAACTCAAAACGGGTGTTCGTCGAGTCGTACGTATAGCAAGCGAGGGAATCAAAGAAACCGCCGTAGGTCGTGGTTGCTACGAAATTCTGGTTGACCGGCGTAATCCCACCGCCCGATAAAACTCCGCACCAAGCCGCGTCGCAGGCCCGCCCGGCCATACTGCCGGAGTTATCCAGGAGAAGGATAATATTGGGCGCCACCTGGTCGGATACAAAGGGTGGCACCGAATAGTACTGATCCATGGTCTGCGCCAGGCCTGCGCCGGGAATGGCCAGCGAGCCGATGAGCAGAGCCATCACCGTTCCATGAACTGCAATGTTCTGGCTCTTCATGGCACCCTCCATCTCTTTCCCTAGCGAGGCAAGAAGACAATGATCCGATCGATCTTGTCGTTGTGTTCTTTCTTGACATGGTACTTTACTTCGGCTGTGACAACGAGCAGATCCGGGCCGGCTTCCAGCCCCTTCTCATTCAAAATGATCGCATCAGGCGCCAAACTGAACGTCCTGCCGTCGATTTGAAACGTGGTCTGGTACACGGCCGTAATCGTCCCATTCTGTAAAGCGACGTTCTGCACTGGAATCTGTGATTGGGCGCCTCCCCACGCGGGTACGATATTCACAACAAGAGTGAGCAGAACAAGGCTTTGCAGCCTCCCGCTTGCCACGCGGAATGCGTATAGAAGGATGCTCTTCGGCTTGAACCACACCATGCCTCCCTCCTCACAGGACTCTAGTAAGTCCGTCGCGTACATCCGTCGCCGGCCGCCAGACAATCGTAGACAGCGATGACACGGCTGGTTGCTCCTGTCGCTGCATTGGCGGCCGTGCAATCGACGCGATAAAACATGTCGACCGAAGCCGCTCCTGTTCCCGTGCCATCGTAGCCGGCTGCGATACTTGATGTGCCACCACTCTTCTGCTTCCGGAATTGGAAGTCGATGTCACCATTGATGAGGTAATTATTGACATTCATCACGATGTTGGGAGCATTGCCGGCCCCCACCGCGACGTCTGGGTTGTTAACCTGAATCCCGTTAATCTCCTGGCCCAAGAATGCCGCATTAACCGCTGGCACAGGACCCTGTGGGGCAATCAAATTTGGCGGAACCGTCCCGCTGTCGATACTCTGCTGAATCACATTGACCGATGTCCCAACGCAAGACTCCGCTGCATGGGTGCCCTCTTCGACCATCCGGATAGCGCCGGCCATGGAATTTTCTAGACCGGTCATCGTGAGTGCCGCCACGCCCAAGACTCCCGTCAGTAGAACGATGATCATCATGACCATGAACGAAATTCCACGCTCGTCCTGGCGCATACACAGCAATACGCTGGCCACGTCTCTTCCCACCTTCTTCATGATCAAAGCCTCTGATTTCGCAGTTCGACCGTGCGGGTCAGGATCCGTCTCCGGAACTGGAGATACGCCTGTTGCTGCGCCGCGGATGCATTGTCGCCGGGAGCGAACACTCCGTTGGCGTGGTTATGATCGCTGA
>CAZXRB010000054.1:0-24120 GCA_964642845.1 uncultured Nitrospira sp. | reverse complement strand
ACGCCGCACGACTTGGGGCCGGTGTGGGTCGCTAGCCCTTTACCGTATGACTCTTTCATTCACAACACCATGCCGGTTTAACCGGCGCACAAGGAGCCTATCATGTTGAACTGGGCGGTCATCTTTCTGATCGTGGCCATCGTCGCGGGCGTGTTAGGGCTGAGCGGCGTCGCCGGCACCGCGACACAAATCGCGTACGTGTTGTTCGTCCTGTTCCTGATCTTCGCCGCCGTGAGTTTCATCATGGGACGGCGTCCGCCGGTGACCTGAGGAGACCCGTGTTCGCGCTCCACGCCATGAGGGGAGAGGACTCCCCGCGGACATCTGCGGTTCCGTTGGGCGGCTGGATCTGGCTGTTCATGCTGATCGGCCTCTGGACGCCGGTGAGCGCCCACGCGGAGGCCTGGATGCCGGGTGGCGCGACGCCGGGACAGTGGATGTTCGGCGGGCGGATCGGCCCGTCCGGGCTGACCCAATCGCTCAGTTCCAATATCGACACCGCGACCGGTCCCGCGCTGAATTTTCACGGCATGTACGCCGTCACCAATTGGATGATGCTGGGCCTCATGCTGGAATGGGAACGGCGCGGGGTGGATCGGGAACAGCCGTATCTGGATCTCGGGTCCCTGGATACGGTGTCGTTCCTACCGACGGTCGAAGTGCGTCCGGGCCATTTCGGCCCGGTGTATCCCTACGGCTCAGCCAGTCTGGGCGTGAACTTCAACAGCTTTTCCGAAGACAGCGGGCTCGGCGCCACGCGGATTTCGCCCAGTAACAATTTCGCGTTTCGTCTGGCGGCCGGCGCCGATTATTTCATCACCAAAGCGTTGGCCCTCAACACCGAGCTGGCCTGGAAGCGCAATGACGGCCATGCCCACATCAGCGGGCCCGGCATCGGCGGCCTCAATCCGAACGAATGGAACGCCTCGTCGTTCAATTTTCTGATCGGCGTCCGCTGGTTCTACTGACCCGCCGCCTTTCCCCGTAACCCTTCCGCGACAACACTTGGAGGTTGCCTATGTGGCACCGCACCCGCCAGCACATGACCGCCGTTTCCCTCCTGGTGGGCGCCGTTCTGACGGCCGCCGCCGGCATCGCTGCCGTGCCGGTACAGGGCCAGGTCGAGGGCGAAGTCATGCAGGTCTTCTCGACCATGATCGTCATCAAGAACGATCAAGGGCACGTGACGATCTTGCAGCTCACACCGCGAACTCAACTGGGCGGCACGTTCAAGCCGGGCGACAAAATCGTGGCCTATGTGACGCCCTACGGCGTCACTTCCGTGCAACCGAAGCCCAGCACGGCGTTGATCCCCTGAGGCGGGCTCCGCGCTAGGAGGAAGGGAGGACGCGCCGGCCGTCATCGCTCGACCCCGACGAGCCCGCCGATCGTTTCGTACAGCTGATCAGCGGCGCTTTCTTTCGTCAGGAAAGCCGCCGCGCCCGCCGCTTTCATCGCCTGCACGACGTGGTCCGCCTGATTCACCGAGAGCCCGACCACGAGCGCCTCGGGATGCGTCTGGCGAATGCGCCGCGTGGCTTCAACCCCGTCCAAGCGCGGCAGGTTGACATCCATGACGATCAGATCCGGCTTGAGCAAGGCCGCCAGCGTCACGGCTTCTTCGCCGTCTCCCGCTTCGGCGATGATGTCGAGATCGGGATACCCGTTTAGGATGCTCCGTAGCCCCTGGCGCACCATGGCATGATCGTCCACCAGCAGCACACGGATGGGCTGGGCCGGGAGCCGAGGGCTCGCCTTCGGCGGGGAACCGCCAGGGCCACGAGCCGGCGCTCGGACCTCGGCCAGTTCCGGCTCGACCGGTCGCGTTGACGCGGCGTCCGGCCGTTCATCTCGAGACGGCAGCGCGCCGGGCGTCACGCCCAGGGTCACGGTCGTGCCGCGGCCCGGCGCGGAATCCAGTTCCATCCAGCCGTCGATGGCTTCCATGCGCTCGCGGATGCTGAACAGGCCGAACTTCTCCCGCTTCTGATCCATCACCACCGCGGGATCGCAGCCTTGGCCGTCGTCGTGGACCATGATCTCCACCCGCCCTTGCGCGTCGGTGCGCATGGCGACCGACGCGCGCGACGTGCCGGCATGCTTCAGCACATTGAACAGCAGCTCACGCACGCACTGATAGAGAATCCGTGTCATGTCTTCCGACATCGGCGGCGTGACCGCGGGCACGGTCACCTCGACGTCGAGCCCCTGTTGGCCCATCGCCTCGCCCAGCCATTTGAGGCCTGCGGCGAGACCGAACTGGCGCAAGGTGGGCGGCATCAACTCGGCCACCAGCGTCCGGGTGTACGTGAGACATTGGTCCAACAGACTGTCGGCCTCCTTCAACGCCTCGTTGCCCGGACGCCGGCCCAGCGCCTGATTCGCCTGGCTGACTTTCAGGCGGGTCACCACCAGCATCTGCGCCAAGTAATCGTGCAGCTCGCTCGCGATGCGCTGCCGCTCCCGCTGCTCCGTCAGGGTCAGCTC
Organism: uncultured Nitrospira sp.; assembly: GCA_964642845.1. Lineage (GTDB taxonomy): Bacteria > Nitrospirota > Nitrospiria > Nitrospirales > Nitrospiraceae > Nitrospira_D. The sequence goes on along the minus strand of CAZXRB010000054.1, from coordinate 21,633 downwards.
CTGCGCCAGCCCCCGCAGCCGGTCGTGCGTGCGCACGAGCTCTTTGGTCCGCTCGTTCACGCGCCGCTCCAATTCGCACGTCCATTCCTGGCGCTGCGCCTCGGCCAGTTTCCGTTCCGTGACGTCGAACGTCACCCCGACGAAGCGCGACGGCCGGCCGGCCTCGTCGTAGTGCACGCGCCCGTACGGCGCCAGCCAGCGGATCGCGCCCGTGTCCGCACGGCGGATCCGATGCTCGGCGTGGTAGAAGCCTCCGCCGGCCTGGGCGGCTGCCATAGCGGCCTCCACCGCCTCGCGGTCGTCTTCATGCACCAGCTTCCACCACAGATCGGGGGAGGCGTCCTGTTGCTCGGGCCGGTAGCCGAGGAGCAGAAAATTCTCGCGGTTCCACACGGAACGGCCCGTCGCCAAATCCGTGTCCCAGGTGCCCATGCCGGCGCCTTCGACCGCGAGCCGCAGGCGCTCCTCGCTTTCGGCCAGCTGCGCGGCACGGCGGCGCGATTCCTGGAGCAGGCGCCGGCGCTCCTTCGCCATGGCGACGTACGACGTCACGGCTTCCAGCAGCTCCAGCTCATCGGGCTCGAACGACATCTTCCGCCTGCTGGCGAATGCCAGCGTCCCGAGCAGGCGATCGCCCACGATCTGCGGATAGCAGACATAGGCCGTGGACCCGACCGCCTGCATCCGCGCCGCGCGCGGATCGGCCGATTCATGAAGCCGGTCCACGATGACCGGCAGGCGCGACGCCGCCGACGTCCCGCACAGCGCTTGGCCGAACTTCAGGAAGGACAACGGCCCGAGCGCCTCCTCGGGAATGCCCGCCCACTGCCGCAGTACGATGCCGCCGCCGTCCTCCGCCACGTCATAATCGAGAAAGGTGTCCAGCGACAAGGCGGACTTGAGCGAGGCGAACAGCTCCTGCATCACTTCCGCGGGATCGTCCACCCGGAGGAGCTTGTCCATGGCGTCGCCGAGCAGTTGCTGCCACAGGACGTGATTGTGAAGATCGAACTCCGCCCGCTTGCGCGCGTCGATGTCCTCCACGACGCCGATCAGGGACTGGATGCGCCCGCCGGCGTCCCACTGGATCGACAACGTGACCGTCACCCAGATCGCGTCGCCGTCCGGCCTCAGCAGCCGTTGATCGAGCGACACTTCGGAGACGCCGCCCAACAGCAGCTTCCCCACTTGGCTCTCATGTTCGGCGCGGTCGGCGGGATGGGTCAGCTCGGACAACTCGCGCGTCAGCAGATCGTCCGCCGACCGGCCGGTGATCGCGCACAACTTTTCGTTCACGCGCAGCAGCCGCCCGTCGGGCCCCACGACGCACATGCCCACCGCCGCCTGCTCGAAGAGGCCGCGAAACTGTTCTTCGCTGCGCCGCAGCCGCTCCACCAGCTGTTGGTTTTCGACTTGACGGGCGCGCAGCCGCAACAGCGAGGCGACCGCCGCGACCAGCTCCTCCGGCTCGACCGGCTCCACCAGGTAGCCGTCCGAGCCGACATCCTGCCCGGCGAGCCGCTCGGCGCTCGACATGGCGCCCGAGATATGCAACACGAGCGTGTCCGCATGTTCCGGCAGGCTCTTGATGCGCCGGCACAGGTCGAACCCGTGCATATCCGGCATGTGCATGTCGGCCAGCACGAGCGCGGGGTGCATGTCATCCAGCATTTGCAACGCCGCCCGTCCGGTGGCCGCGTCCACGACCGCGTAGCCCGCGCGCTCGAGGATGCTGCGCCTGAGCGCCCGCCGCTCTTCGCGTTCATCCACATTGACAATGATCGGTTTCAGGTCTGTCATTCCGCCCCTCCCTGCGTCGCCCTGTTCTGTAAATGGTATGGCCGCCTCTCGGCCCGTCCTGGTTTCCCGCTCTCTCCGTTCACGTCCGCCGGCCGTGGCCCCACTACAAGGTCGGCCGCTTTCTCCACGCGTACCGGCGCGCGCAGGAGGAGCTGCGGGCGCAGGCGGGCGGCGCCGCGGCGGATCAGCTCGCGCTGGCCTGCGACCAGACGGGTGCGGACCGGACCTGGGCCCGGACCGTGGTCGACGAATGGATGGAACGGCGTCCCTTGCGCTTTCTCCACGACGCGGTCCGCCCCGGCCTGACCGCGTTCCTGGCCGCGGCGCGCCGCCAGGGAATCCGGTTGGGGCTGTGTTCCGATTATCCGGCCGATCTGAAACTGCGGGCGCTGGGCATCCGCGACGCCTTTGACGTGGTGGTGTCGGCCCAGGATCCGGCGATCAATCGCTTCAAACCGCATCCGGCCGGCCTGCTGTCCGCGATCGCCGCGTTGGGCGCCACGCCGGAGCGGTCGCTCTACGTCGGCGACCGCCCGGAGGTCGACGCAGAGACGGCACGCCGGGCCGGCGTCCGGGCCTGCATCCTCTCCGCCACCGCGCCGCCGTCCGCCGACGGACTGTACGTCAAGGATTTCACCGAGCTTGGAATCCGGGTGGGAGTGCTGGCGCCATGAAAGTCCTCGCCGGGCAGACCGCCGCCGCCGTATTCTCGTGGAGCGATCGCGTCCGCGCGCATCTCGCCATCGCGCGCATCGATCATTGGGTCAAGAACGTCTTCGTGCTCCCCGGGCTGGTCATTCCGCTCAGTCTCGACCCGCCCGCTTTCGACCGCGGCTTCTGGCTGCGTCTGGTGCTCGGCTTTTTGTCCATCGGCTTCATCGCGTCGAGCAACTACGTGATCAACGAGGTGTTGGACGGGCCGCTCGACAAACTGCATCCCATCAAAAAGCATCGGCCGGTGCCGAGCGGGCGGGTGCACATTCCCGCAGCCTATGGGCAATGGATCGGGCTGATGATCGTGGGCTTGGCCCTGGCCTGGCTGGTCAATGCCCCCTTCTTCATCACGATGGCCGTGCTCTGGTTCATGGGGTGCGTCTACAACAGTCCGCCGCTGCGCACGAAGGACGTGGTCTATCTCGACGTGCTGACGGAATCGATCAACAACCCGTTGCGCTTCCTGGCCGGCTGGTATATCGCCGGGACCTCGCTCGTGCCGCCGCTGTCGCTGATCGCGTCGTATTGGATGGTGGGATGCTATTTCATGGGATTGAAACGCTTCAGCGAATATCGGGAGATCAACGACCCGGACCTGGCCGCCGCGTATCGCCGGTCGTTTCGGTACTATACGGAGCGCGCGCTGTTGGTGTCCGTCATGTTCTACGGCGCCGCGGCGATGCTGTTCTACGGCGCGTTCATCATGCGCTACCGCATCGAGCTGGTCCTGGCCTTTCCGCTGGTGGCCTGGGTGATGGCAATCTACTGTGATCTCGCCTTCGAGCCACACAGCGCCGTGCAGAATCCCGAATACCTCTACAGGCAAAAGCCGCTCATGCTGGCCGTCGTGCTCTGCTCGGTCTGCATGGCGGCCCTCTTGTTCATCGACCTTCCGGTCTTCGTCAACAGCTTCGCGCCGACCTTGCCGTTGCAACGAGCGGCCTACTGAGCGCCACGCCGGGCGCGCGGAGCGGACGGAGACGCCTCGTTCGACGATACACCTCGACAAGCAAGAGCCGCTCATGCTGGCCGTCGTGTTCTGCTTGGTCTGCATGGCGGCTCTGTGGTTCGTCAACAGCTTGCTAGATCACGTCGTACGGATTCACTCCCCAACAGCCGTCGATGACCTCGATCTCACCCGCCCGGCCATAGGTGTGCATTCCCCGGATGTGGCGATGCCAGGTCGGCTCGAACGTCGCGAGCCTCCGCTGCGAAAACGTCTCGCGGTCCAGGTGGGTTATCTCGTCGAAGGAGAACGAGTAGCCGTAGATGGGGCGCCCGCATTGCGTGGGTCTGATCCAGCGGCCGCCCTGCTGAAAGATCGGGCCGGCGCCTCGTCCCTCCCCCGGGTCGCCGAGCGGGCCGGCCGGATGCAACCGCCAGGATCCCGTCAGCGAGTCGGACCACAACAAGTACGTGACGCCGCGGCCCGTCCCTCCCTCCGGCACGGTCGTAAAAAAATACCAAGTGCCGTCGAGATAGAACGGCGTCGTGTCATAGCCGGCGTGGGGGAACACGAGCCGTTCGAACCGCCATTCAAACGGAAAACGGACGGCGCGATAGAGCTCGACCCTGCGGCGCGCCGCGGTTTCCGGCAACATGTACACGTCGTGCTCGTGGCGGAATATCAAAGGATACGAGATGTGACGCGTGCTGGTCAGCGCGGGCCGAAAGGGTCCGGCGAGGCCGCCGGTGGTGACTTCCGCCGCGAGAATGCCGCGCGCTTCATTGATGTCATACCGATAATCTTCGACGAACAGCCACGTGCGTCCTTCATGCTCGATCAACATGGGGTCGGCATAGAAGTGGCCGCGCGGCGACTCCATCCACTGAAAGGACGCGAGGGCCGCCGCGCCGTCTTCCAGTAATGACGTCTTGGATGTCCGCCAACCGATTCGCCAATGCAGGAACGAGTGCCGGAACGGATGCAGAACGGTGGTCGAAAGGAGTCGTTTGACGAATCGCTTGCCGTGCCTGACCTGGTCTTGATCCAACCAGAGCATGAACGATGGGTTGTGACGGGCGGGTCCCGCCCTCCTTCACCTCGATGGACTTAAAATCCCGTACCGATCCCTACCCCTCCGAAGCTGCCGCTTCGCCCTCCTCCCATGCCGAAGCCCAAGCCCCCGAAGATGCCGACCAACGGAGAGGCACGCCGGCGCCGCTCATAGTCTCCCGCCTCCCAGACGTGCAGATGTTTCACATCCACGGTGGGATAGCGATACTCCGACTCGTCCAGCGCCTGCACCGTCTCACCGAGCACTTCGCCGACGACGGTCACGCGCGTGCCGACCGGGAGCGCAGCCGGATCCGGCGCGGCGCGATTCAACGCCAGGAATCGTCCTTGCGATTCACTGCGCCGCCAGGCCGGCGGATCGTCGTCATTCACGGGCAGTTGGAGAATTTCGAGCTGCGTGCCGTCCTTGACCCGCTTGGCGCCCAAGATCTCGCCGCCGAGCACCACGGTCCTTCCCGTGTATGCAGAAGGCGCGTCACGGATCTGTGGAAACGAGACCGACGCATCGATCTGCGATTCCAATTCCGGCGGAATCACCGGCGGCCCGGATGAGCATCCGCAGATCAGCATGATGAGACTGCCAATGGTCAATGATGAATGTGCACTGCTCAATCGTCGAAGCCACCGATGGAACAGTGACCATTGTGCATTGAGCATTCGCCGCATCTCAACTCCTGTCAGAAGTGGTACGAAATCCCAAACACCACATGTTGCGCCCGATAATCGCCGCTGAAACCGCCGGCGGGTGGAAAGGCCCGGTCGAAGACGAGGGTGCCCTGCGTGTATTTGTACTCGGTGAACAGCGCCACATAGGGGGTGACGAAGGCCCGCAGGCCCGCGATCACATTCACTCCGAAGCCCGTGTCGCTGTCGCTGCGGGTCGTCGGAGAATCGCCGATGCGGGCGATCAAGACGGCGCCGCCGATACCGGCGTAGGGCTGGAACGTCTCTCCCGGATAACGAAACACAATGTTGAGCCCCACGTTCGTCACCCGCATGTGGATGCCCGGGATCTCCTGCAGGCTCTTGATATGGGGCGTGCTGTGAAATGCATCCAGCTCGATTCCCACGGCCCCGTGCCCCGGGAACACGCCGAGCTTGCCGCCATAGACCACCGCGTTCTTGAGATCAAAGTCCGGCGCTTGCAACGCGGCCAAACTGCCCGTGCCTTGGATGTTCTTCAATTGGTCCGCGAAATTCGCGCCGGCTTGCCCCGCCACGTACCACTCGGCCGCCACGGGCTGTGCGCAGAGCCACAGGGCCGCCACCCACAGACCTCGACATACGACCCCTGCGCCACTCATCGCCACGACGCTCCTGCTTTCGCTTGGGCAAGTCCCAGACCACCACGAGGTCGCCGCCCGCTGCGGGAACTCTTCTCTACTCCACCCAACGCAGATGCCCTCTGTCCGGCTTGTCTGGGCCCGTACCGGTTGTCCGTGGCGCTGCCGCCAGGGGTTACCCGAGTGGTGTCGAGGCGCAAATGTTCCGCCGCTCCCTCCTCCCGCAGCCTGCGCGCCACGATCTCCGACATCTTCCCGCAAGCGTTGCTCTCGCTCTACGCTGATGCGCCGGTCACACAACCGATCCGGGGCGCGCCAAGAGTGACGAGGACCCGCCATGCAGGACAACATGTCCCGCCTCGATTTCGGAGGGAGAGCTGTCCCTCATCGGTCTCACCGAGGAAGGGTTGTCGGTGGACCCACTACCGGCTCGTCGAGGTGTCCCAATCCGCCGTCTGCAACAAATTCCACTTGCTCAAACAGCGGTTTTGCCGGTGGATCCTGACGGTCCAGGACCGCAGCGGCGATGAGCAGATGGAATTGACGCAAGAGGCGCTCGCCGCGATGGTCGGCGCGCGGAGGCCGGTCGTCGCCTCGCTGATCGGCGAGATGCAGGACGAAGGACTGGTGCGGTTCCACCGCGGCTGCCTGACGATCCTAGACCGGCCGGCGCTGCAACGCCTGGTCTGCGAATGCTACGGCATCATGTCCGACGCCGTCTCGCGCTTTATCGCCGGCCTTGACGCAGCGCGTCAGAGGTGACTGGACCGCTCTTGCCCCGCGCGAAAGGCTCTGGCTACAATTCCGGCAACCGGCGGGGGGGCCGCATGACCCCGGATGAAGCGCGGGCGCACTACAATTTTCTGCTCACCCTGTGTATTCGCAAAGCCGAGTCCTTCGGCCCGATGGCCTTCGCCTTCATCAAAGACCACAGCTTTCTGAGCGCGGGCCTGACTCCGGAAGAACAGTTCAATCTCTTCATGGCCGTCGCCGACGCTTTCGCCGACGAGCCGAAACGCTACGGGCACAAGCTGGATTGTCTGCACAAGGCGTTCGAGCTGTTTCCCAAGACCGCCTTCTACGATCCCGCCGTCGCGCGGCACATCCAGCAGGAGATCCAGCGTCTCACCACGGAGTTGGAATTCTACACTGCCGCCTTGAAACCGGATCGTCCGCCAACCGAGTCCCGTTCGACCGAACGGCACCGGATCATCGTCGAAACGGATATGCCGGATTACTTCTTCGCGATCGCGCAGCAGCGGGCGGCCGACTACTACCAGCGGAAATACCGGCTCACCAAGGAGGCCAAGATCGCGCAGCATTTTGCGAGCCGGACCCGCGCATTCGAGCCGGACAATCCGGCGGTGCACAAAGAATTTCCGGGCGCCTGCGCGCCCTTCGTCCAGGCCAGGACCGGCGCCTGGCACGTCATGCTGCCCTTCGACCTCAAGATCAGTCGCGACCCCGACGAGCCGCTGGACGCCGGCGTCCGGATCTGGTACGCGAAGACCGGCTATTCGTTCCCGTTGCGCTACGAGATGGGACGGCTCGTGAGCTACTATGACGACCAGGTGTTGGATCTCGAGATGACGGACGAGCACCTGCTGTTCGTGTCCGTCTCGCCGTTGAAAGAACGGAACGTGGGGACGGTGGAACGCGCCGTGCCGGAGGACGTGCCCTTCGACATCGGGTTGCCGCGCGCCTTTCTCGACGGCACCAACACCCTGGGCCCCTACGTGCAGATCAGCTGCAATATCAAAGTGTGGTTCGACGCGAACGCCGTGTCCTTGCTCATTCAAGGCGCGCCCGATCTCCATGAATACGGCCTGCAAGGCGGCGCCGGCCTGTTGACCCGCACCTACGCCACCGAAAGAACGCCGGCGTACGCCGGCGCCGGCAGCCAGCCCTGGCAGCAGGGCTTGAGCTTCAACTTCGTCAATATGCACCTGCAACTGCTGCCGGACGTGCGAACAGCCGTGGTTCCGGCGAACACGCCCATTTTTTCCCTGTATCCCACCGTGGCCCGCGGCCAGTTTCAATTGGAAGACGCCCGGTCGCTGCGGGCCGGTGATTCGCCGCAGTCGGGCCGCGCCGCGCGCGGGCCCGCCGGTATGGCGCCGGAAGGACGAGTGCACTGAACCCCGCGCAGGGAGGTTACCATGCGATCAGCGATATATCTTCTGCTGTCCAGTGGGATCCTTCTTGCCGGATTGGCCGGTTCCGTCCAGGGGCAACTCACTCCCGGCGGACCGACCGGGGATTTCCGAACCCAGCCGCCACACGAAACCACCCCCATCCCCCCACCGTCCTCTGCGCCGGGCTTGTCCCCCGGCCCGATGACGTTGCAGGACATGGTCGGCGGCCCTTCCGCGGCCGAGGTCCTCAAACGCCTCGACAAAGACCTCGGCCGGTCCACGTTGGAATCCCCCGGCGCCCGTGACTCGCATTTCGACTTCGAACGCGAGCTGCGGTCACCGGCCGACCGTTTCAAATAGTGCGGTGCGGGCTGTTCCATTTACGCCCGCGACATGAAGCGCGGCCACCATCGCCAGTCACGGGAAAAGAACGACCGGCAGCGGGCGGCCCATGTGCTGAACCACGCCGTCATCGGGCTCACCTCCTTCCTCACACCGAAGGATTCGGCAAGAAGCGCTGAATGACCGCCAGCACCGGCGCCACATCGTCCGCCCGGAAGTGACCACGGCTGACGGCCCGTTGCAGCAATGTGAGCGCGTGGTGCGCATAGTCCTTCATCGCTTCATGATTGGCCGCTTGGGACGCTTTCAGCGCCTGTTCGAGCAAGTAAGTGATATCGTAGATATCCCGTTGGATAGAGTCTTGCTTGCTATGCCACGCTGGACCGGTGGCCGCCGCCCGCTTGAGCGTCTGCTCGACTTGCAGAATGGTTTCCGTCAACCCGTAATGGTCTCCCGCGGCCAACGCGCCGCCCGGCACGGCCGCAGCGAAGACGATCCCGAGCCACGCTGCGACGAATCTGTTCGTCCACCGACTGAGACGCATGGTGCTCGCCTCCCCTCACCACAGGAATCCGCTCAAGGCGGATAGCCGGTCTGGAAGCCGCGCGCTGCCTTCCTCTCCATGCAGCGAGTCGGCCAGTACGGTATGGATGAATAATCCCGACCCGGCAAAGGTCAATGGGGGTGGAGCGGCCTGGCCCCGGCTCGGCGTCTTGACTCGCCCGGTCGTGAGAGGGCACGAGCCATCGGGCGGGACCGGGGCGTCCCTGAACGGACGCCCCGGTCGCTCGGCGGACAGCACATAATTTTAGAAAGAAATAGACTGGCGCGCTCACGCCGGCGCGATCGTCACGTGGACCTGCCGTTCACGCGGGCCATCGAGCTCCACCAGCATCACCGATTGCCACGTGCCCAGCACGAGTTGGCCCGCGGACACGGGGATGGTGAGCGAAGGCCCCAACAAGGACGCGGCCATATGGGACCAGGCGTGCGACGGATCATGCGCGTGGCGGAAACGCAGGCGCGGAATGACCTGCTCGACCACATCGAGAAAATCCTGCTCCGTCCCCTCGCCGATTTCTCCCGTCGTCACCGCGGCAGTGGTGTGCACGACGAAGAGCGTGCACAGTCCTTCCCGGACGTTGGCCTGCCGGATCAGACGTGCCAGGCGGTCGGTGAGATCGACGACTTGCTTGGTCTCGGTCGTGCTGATGCGGAGCACGTCGGTCATGGGCGCCCCCGTGAGTTCCCATGATAGTCCTGCGCCGCCCGCGAACGAAAGGCCGCGCACACCCTGGCCGACCGCCATCGCGGCCTATTGGGTCAGCAAGTGGCCCGGGACCTTGACGATGAACGCGTCGAGGCGGCCGCCGCCCAGGTTCGTGGTCCAAATGAAGTACTGGCCCGTCACGTCGAGATTGCCCTTCGGCGTCTTCCCATACACCTCGACGCCGCCCCTGGCGTCCAGATTCGTCATCACGGGAGCCACGACCAACTGCCGAAGCGAGCCGTCCAGCAGAAAGCACACGATCTCGTTCTGCGCGTAGGTGACGCGGTCGGCGTTGCTGCCGCAGGCATACTGCTGTTCCATCGGGAGGTCCGGCCTGGCATTGGTGTGGCTGATGTGCTGGGCCTGCACGAGATCCCAGTTATAGTCCCGATGGACCACCGGCCCTCTCGTGAGCCACGACGTCAGGTTCCAGGTCAGCGAGGCGTTCGGCAGCTGATTGAATCCGTCATGGCCCACCACATACCCGTACCCCACGTCGAAGTGGCCGACCGATCCGACTCCCGCCAGATTCAACACCCGCTCTTCGGCCCCGGTCTGGAGATCGATGTACCGGTTGTCGAGCCCGTTCCGGCCGTCGATCTGTTCGAGCAGAATGAGATAACGCCCGCTCCGGTCGACGTGGCATTCGTCGAACGGACCGACACGCCCATAGTAGGCGAACCGCCGGGTCGCTTCGAAATACACGACGCAGCCCAAGTACTCGCCGTTGTTTTTGTCGCGCACCGTCGTGGCATGCACCAGATCGTCGTTGCTCGAAGACATCTGCCAGACGATCCGGTTGCCGCCGAACTGCGGCGCCAGGTCGTACACAACGTCCGACTCCTTCGTCAGCACATCGAAGCGCAGCATGCGCGAGCCATCGTTGATGTAGAGCTTCGTCGCCTGCGTCGCGCTGAAATACCACCCGGATACCGATCCGCCGCTGAGCCGGTTGGCGGCGGCGAAAAGCGGCCCGATCTTCCTCACCTGTTCCGTCGTCTTGTCGTAGCTGAACAGCGTGGGACCGGCCCCGCCGCGCATCCGATCCAAGCCGAGCACGATGAGAATCTCGTTTCGGCCCACATGGTTGTTCATGTTGGGATAATAGGAATAGCCGACGTTCCAGACGCAGTCGGCCCCGCCGCAATCGGCGCCCGTCGTCAGGCGAACTCCTTCGGTGTAATAAGGGCCGGGAAATCTGAACGTGCCCCGGCCGCTCGGGATGAACGTCCGCAGATAATCGGCCGTCCAGCGTGGCCGGATGGCGCTGCCCGCCTGCTCGACAAAGCCGCCGGGGGCCGCGGACGCCACGGCCGCCTGCGCACCGGCGCCCGGTTCCTCGCCCGATCCACAGGACATGAGCAGCACCGCCAATCCGGGAGCGAGCACCATGGCGGCACATCGGCGTAGAGACAACCGCATAGGACCACCTCATTCGGTGTTGGGATTTTCCACACGCGGGGCGCGCCCGCCTGAGGGGTGGGACCATAGCGTGAACCGGCCGGGACGTTGCGAAGAAGCGGGACAGGGCAGGTAAAAGTTCAGCGAAGGCGGGCGCTACGGCGGGTAAATTCTTGGCGAAGAGGCGGCGGACAACGAATGGGCGACGCGCCGGCGCACACGATGGGGGAAGGCCGGAAGGGCGAGCCCGTCAAGAAGGCGCTGTTGACAGAGGAGGCGACGGAGGCGCAACATTCTCCTCGCGTGATCTTGCGAGGGTTTCCTATGGACATGGGGTAGTCCTGGGCGATCCGACGAGAGTGAGCCGGTCCGGTACACAACGACGCCCTCACGGCCGCATTGTGCCGTGAGGGCGTGCCTGTCTGCGGCGCCGTCCGCCTGATGATTGCAGATTCAATGCGTTAATTCGAGGAAGGAGGCGTGTATGAGGCCGGTTCTGAGTCTTCTGTCCGGGCTTCTCGTGTGGGTTCCCGCGCTGGCGTTCGCCGAAGGAGCGGGCGGGAGCTATCGCGGCATTGCGTCGATGTACTACACGCTCATGTGGCTGGTGCTCTGCTATGGGTTGTACGACACGTTCGGCAAGACGGCCCTGTACATAGGCGCACCTCTCTTGGCCATCGGCACCTACCTCATGTTGCCGCCCGGATAAGGCAAGCATGGCGCGGCCTGGACGGCGGTGGGCGCCGTCCGGGCCGCGCTCACTCCACGCCGCGGTGAGAGCCGCCGCTACGCCGCTTTCCGCGCGGGCGGCTCCATCACGGTGCGGCGGGCGCGGGACAGCTCCGGTCGTTCCGCATCGCCTTCGCCGATCCACATCGCCAACCGGCCAAGCAGAGTGCTGAAGAGCACCAGCACGGCGCCCATCGTGACGAGAGGCCCGACCGTGCCCAGCCATCCATGGCCATCCATCGCACACCTCCTTGCAAGGGACGGACGCTGCAATGTTCGCAGCCTCCGGGCTTCGCGTTCTCACACGCGCACGATCTCACTTTTTCTTCCGTCCGCCAGGCCCGCGCTTCCGTCGAGTCCGCTCCCTGCTTCATATCGCCGCGGCCAATCCTCGACACGCCGCCCCTCGGTCAATGGGCCGCCGTGCGGACCGGCATGCGCTCCACCGAAAGGATCAACTGTGCCCGGGTAATGGCATCGAGCAGGACCCGGCGTGCCGCATCCTGCTTCCTCCAACGGGGGACGGCATTCACAAATTGTTCGGCCGCATCCGCCAGCGCTTGGAGCGCCTCGCTCAGCGCTTCTTGGTGGTCGGGCGCTCCTTCTTGGGCGCGAGGGGACAGCCCCCGCCGTCTGCGCCGTACGACGTACATTTGGGGCGCGATGGGATTGTCTTTTTCGAGCTCTGGTCGCCGTGAGCGTGCCATGGTATTCCCCCAACCTCATGATGAGACCGGTAACATAAATAACGCCACCTCACTGTACCCGATTTCGCGGAGCCTTTGCATAGAAGGGACAAGCCGGCTAGGGGATTCCCGGTGGAATCCCTCTCTCCCCCCTCCTTCGAGGTACGCTCATCGAGGGATGCGCGGCCCACGCTCTCGTTCTATGCTTAGCTCACACAGCGAGCCCAGGAGGCATGATGAAACAGGTGAGACGTGGTGCGGGACACTGTCCGGTGCGATGGCCGGTGCTTTATCGATCGGAGCAGTTCGTGGCGGAGGGAACCGTACTGGATGTGACGCCCATCGGATGGCGTATCGGCGGCGCCATGCCGGTGGTGCCGGGGATGGAGCTGACTCTGGATATCTCGGTCCCCGGGCAAACGGACCCGATTCACATCGAACAAGCCGCCGTCTTATGGGTGAAAGGTTGTGAGTTCGCGTTGGAGCCCCCGGAGCTGTCCGCCGGGGACCGCGCGGTGGTAGCGGCGGCCTTGAACCGGCGACGCGAACCGTCGTCTCTCTCCGCCCCCGCCGACCCTCTCCGCCGCCGGCAGGCGCAGGCGGGGCGAGAGGGCGAGCCGGCCGACATGTGGGACATCGAGGACGAGGTCGTTCGCCGCTGCATCATCGCCCATGGTTGTGAGGAGCCGGTGGCACGGGAAGCCTATCGCCGGTTCATGCAGGACGTCTGGAATCCCGCACGGCGGCTTGTGCGAAGCATGGCCGCCAAGAAAGCGGCGCGCGAACGGGCGGGGCGAGATTTCATCCTCGATAATTGACGAGCGCACGCGGGCGTCCCAGGCGGAGCCCGAGCTCCGCCGCACCTCGTCCCGCTGGTCTTCCCACCGGGCCAATTTCTGTACAATGGCTCCATGCCGCTCTCTCCACTGGTGCGTCTTGGCACCTCGACCTGGACTTATGAAGGCTGGCAGGGAGCGGTCTATCGGCAGTCTTACGCGAAAGGCCGTTTCAAGCAGGATTGTCTGGCGGAATATGCGCGGTATGAACATGACGGGGAACCGCTGTTTCGCACGGTCGGGTTCGACTTTACCTTCTATGGCCCTCCCGCCTCCAAGCAGTTGGCGCATTACGCGAGCCTCTTGCCGGCCGGTTTCCAAGCCTGTGCAAAGGTGTGGGAGGAGATCACCATTCCGGTGTATCCTGCCGGACCGCGCTATCGCGGCAAGGCGGGACCCAATCCCCGGTTTCTCGACGCCGGATATTTTATCGATCAGGTGCTTGCGCCGTTCGATCGGACATTTCAGGCGCACACGGGTCCCTTCATCTTCGAGTTCCAGCGCACCGGCCTCGACCCGGCGACCTTCGTTCCGAAGCTCGACGCCTTCCTGAGCCGGCTGCCGGCACGCTATGAATACGCCGTCGAAGTGCGGAATCCCGCCGTGTTGGGTCCGGAGTACCGAGCGGTCCTCGCGGCGCACGGCGTCAGCCACGTCTACAACTATCTGTACGGCATGCCCGCGCTGGATCAGCAACACGCCACGCTCGACACGACGTTCACCGCTCCGTTTGTCCTCTTCCGCCTCCTGACACCGCGCGACACGACCTATCAGGACGCCGTGAAAGCCTATCAACCGTACGATACGCTCGTCCGTCCTCTGCCCGACATGCGGGAAAGCACCGCGCGCATCGTCATGCAGGCCGTTCAGGAACACCGCCGGGCCTATGTGCTCGTGAATAACCGCAGCGAAGGCCACGCGCCGGGCACCGTCAAAGCCCTGTACCACCTGCTCGCCGGCGCGCTAAGCGGCCCTTCGCACGGCCTCCAGGGCTCTGCCGAGTAGGTCTCCTTCCGGCGGACGCTGCGCCGCGGCGCAGCTGTCCGCGCTGCTGGGCGGATATCTGTACGAACGGGTGTTTGATCACCAGATCGAGCCGCTCATCTACCTGGCGGCGGTGTGCACCCTCGGCGCCTTGGTCTGGCTGCCGCTACTGCCGGCAGAAGCCGGCGCGCACAGCGGCGTCGAGGGATCGCGGGCCTATGCGGCGTGAGAACGGCGGGGACGAGGAGGAACCCTTCGGCGATGTCGCCATAGCCGGTGAAGGCTCCGGCGAGCAGGTGCGCGGCCGCGACAGCACAGAGCGCCGCGTCGATCTCGTCGATGGTCCGCAGAGCGGCCGTCGACACGCCGGCGTCGCTCAGGACCCTCCGGCGATCCGCCTGTTTATGCGTGGCGGATAACCGTTCCCCCGCGAGCGCGCAGGCAATCGCATGGGGAAAAGTCTCAAAGCAGACAGGACCGGCGGGTGAATCAGCGCCGTTGAAGAGCCGGTAGTGCGGCGCGAGTTGCTCGAATAAGGCCGCTCCACCGACCATCCAGCGATAGAACGGATGGGATCGGCCAACCGCCCGGCTCGGCGTCGCGAAGCTGGTGATGCCGGCTCCGGCCAACTCGCGCTCGCAGCGCCTGGCCCGCCCTGTGAGGCTCCAGCGACAAGGCGCGTCGATCCCCACCGCGGCCGCCTGGCGCGCTCGGCACCATTCGACCAGCGCTGCGGCGTCCGGCGTGGCCAGCTTCTCCCAGAACTGTCCGCCGAGCAGCGCGACGGCGTGATACCCCTTTCGCGGACCGCCTACATCCACCCCTACGACCATGTGATTCGAGCCGGAGCCCGGCATCCGTCCAAGGACAGGCTGCATGGCGTCACATCGCGCTCTTTGAGAAGTGGACCTCAGTGACCGCTGGGTAAGGGGAAGGCCCATCTTGCCACTTCGTCATCCATCGCTATAATACGCCCGACCGATCGCCAGCAAAACCCTAGTTTGGAGGCAACAATGCCCTTGACGGTGTACTCCCTGTGGATGGTCGCGTTGATGACTCTGGTGCTCTCGTCCCCCGGCAGTGCCGGCCTGCTGGAAATGGCCGACCTCATGGCCCACCCGGAACAGTATGACCGTAAAGAAGTGGTCGTGATGGGAACTGTCAACCAGGTGCAGCCGGTGACCGATGCGCAAGGCCATGGGGCCTTCAAGTTTCTTCTGGAAGACGGAGTGGGCACGTTGAAAATCATCAGCCGGACGGCGGTGCAAGAGGGCGCGCACATCATCGTGGAGGGCACCTTCACCAGGCGCCGGCAAGGCGGGCGGCTTCCGGTCTACAACGAGGTGAACGCCGTCTCCGTCCGGCCGCTCAATCAGTTTCATCCGGATCTCGTTGGATAGAGAAACGGTTTGTCTGGTTTGTTCGGTTTGTTCGGTTTGTCTGGTGCCGGGAACTAGAGAAACCAGACAAACCAGATGAACTAAACAAACCGCTCTTATTGCCGTCTAGGCACCTTCCTAGTCCCTGGCTCTGCTGTCTGTAGGAGAGGATGTGAACAAGGCCAGGAGGGACTGAGGTGGTCTCTCCGCCATTCACCACTCTGTCCGAAGGAGGCTCACATGAAATCCGTATTGTTGTCACTGCTCGCGGCCGGACTCTTCGCGTGGGGCTTGGGCACCGCCCAAGCGGCCAATCCGATGTCGGATAAGGAAGCGTCGCCCACGCTCAAGGAGCGCATCACGAAAGACACCATCAAAGGCACGTTGATGAAGATGGAAGGCGAATACTATTGGATCAAGGATGACGCCGGCAAAGAACGGAAGGTGCACGTGGACAAGAGCACGAAGATGGACAAAGTGGTGGTGGGCGACATGGTGAAAGCCTACGTGACCGAACAAGGGCACACCACTACCCTGCAGCGCGCAGACTGATGAGCGGCATCGTGACGCCGGCGGCCCGCCGGCGTCAGAAAGGACACGGCTGATGGCGCGTTATGGGACAACGGCGCAGAAATCCTTCAAACGGGCCATGCACAAGCTGAAGAAGGGCACGCTGAAGAGCGGGAAGAGCGGCAAACGCGTGAAGAATCCGAAGCAGGCGATCGCCATCGGGCTGTCGGAAGCCCGCCGCAAGGGGGCGACGGTGCCGAAGAAAAAGGCGGCCTGAGTGTCCCTCCTGTCATGTCACACGCCCTGGCGGTGACGGGCACCCTGCGCACACCGCCCGCCTGCAGCGTGCCGGAGAGGGCCGCGGCGTCACCGTGAGACATACAGGGCGCCGCGCGCCTCCTCGGCGCCGATCACCTCGTCCAGGCTGCGGGGCTCGCGGATCGGCGTGCGGTTGTGTTCCGCGCGGAAGCGCGCGGACTCTTCGTACACGACCTTGCGCGCGCGCATGATGGAACCCAACGGGCGATGCGCGACCAGGCCGTGCCAGGGACTGAAGGCCAAGCCGTCGTCGATGGCCCGCGAGCGCGCCTCACTCCACGCCTCCTGCGGCGGCACGGTCACGCGCGCAACCGGGACGTAGGGACTCCGGTCTTCCGGCCACCGGACCGTCGCATCCTCGATCGGCATGGTGTTGAGATCAGCGCAGAGCTGCGCACGCAATTCCCATACGCCGCCGTGCGTCTTGAAAAACTCCACCACGGCGTCCCGCAAGCCGTTCGGCCTCCCCGTCAAATCCACCTCGCGGCCGATCAACCGCTGCAACGCGCCGGAGACCGGAACCATGGAGAGCTTGGCCATGTACGGCCCATAGAGAATCGGCGCCTGCGTGTAGAAGGTCTCGCCGAGCACGTGCGTCATCGGATGGCCGCCGAGGGCCCTGAGGGTCGGGCTCATCCCTCCCGCCCGTTCGACCAACGAATGCACTCCCCGCATCACGCTCGAGAGCGCCTTCTTCCACTCCTGTCCCGTATCGGCCGTGGCGGCCAGGAGCCGGAAGCGCCGCAGAAAGCTCCGCGCGTCCGCCGCTTGGAAGACCGGTTCATCCTGCATCACGAAGTCCTGCGTGACATCGCCCTCGGTGCCTGGCAGTCGATCGCCCTCGACACCGATCACCTTGAGCGCCAGTCCGCGCGTGGACGACACAGTGTCGTCGAGCATATCGCCCGGCTGCGTGGAGAATCGCAGGACCACCGGATAGCAACGCGGCTCGGCGAAGAGCCCCTGCGCAAAATGACGCGGCAATCCCTCGAGCACCCGGAGCGTCCCGACCACGAGGCCGTGGCTCTTCGCGTGCGTCGCGCGCACCGCATGGCCGTCATCCTGAAACGTCGTGCGGTGGATCTTGCGCATCGTCTCCACCAGGGAAGCGATGACGAATCGCTCGTCTTCGTCGACCGTTTCCATAGCGGGATCATAGCGGATCGGGCGCAGACGCCAGCCATCACAGGACACCCGCGACCGCCGTTGTTGCGACAAGCGAACCGAGCGCCGCCACGCAGTCAGGGCCACCCCGAGTCCTATCGCCGCGATCGCGGCGAACGCGAAGGCCGGACCGTCCGCTTGCCCTGACGGACGGCTCTTAACAATCTCTCCAGACGCTCTCTCAGTCTGCACCATGCCCCCTCACCTTCTCCTCTCCCCCTGCGAGGGGGAGAGGATGGGAAACGGGTGGACGCCGCGCGGCTCGACCGACATCCTTGCGCCGCCCAACCCCCGAGCCGCCGGGACGGACTGTCTCCCGGTGCGGTACGTCGCAAGGAGGCACATGCCCGAGAACGATGCTGGCGGCCATTTTCAACATCTTGCTCAATGCAGCGCGATGAGGCCATGCTGTAGCGCATACCCCGCCAACTCCGCGGTGCTGCGGAGACCGAGGCGCTGCCTGATGCGCTTGGCCTGGTGCTCCACGGTCGTCACGGAGAGATCCAAGGCCTCGGCGATCTCCTTCACCGTCTTGCCTTGAGCGAGCAGTTGTACGATGTGGCGCTGCCGCGGATTGAGCTCCAAGGCGCCGCTGCGGGCGGCGCCCGGCGGCAGCGGGCTGACCGCTTGGTGCGCCATTGATCGGGCCACGGTTGGCGAGAGGTACGTTCCCCCGCCCAGCACCTCTTTCAACGCCCGCACCAGCTCGCCGCTCATGTCCTGCTTGGCCACATAAGCCGCGCAGCCGATGTGGAACGCCGCGCGTACGAACCGCTCGTCGGCGTGCATGGTCAGCGCGATCAGCTTCAGCGCGGGATCCAGCTGCCTGAGCACACGGCAGGCGTCCAACCCATTGAGCAGCGGCAGGGCGATATCGACGATCGCGGCGTCCGGTTTCAGACGCTCGGCCTCGGCGACCAAGGCGCGGCCATCTGCCACGAGGCCGACGATTTCGCAGTCGGCGTCGGTCTCCAGCATCTGTTTGACGCACTGCGCGACGAGCACATGATCGTCCGCCAACAGCACGCGCGCCTTCGCGGATGTGCGCCGCTCCTCCATGCCGTCCCGCTCTGCGTCGGACCACGCCCTATCGAACGGGCGTCACGTCCGGCGTGGCGATCTCGAGCACGTAGCCCTGGTCGTCCATCAACAACACCACGTCTTGTCCCGCCTGCAGCCGATCGAGCTTTTCCAGCGGAGGCCGGTACGGCACTTCGCGTTCCCGGCCCTGCTCGAGGATCTTCAGGCGTCCTTCCCCGCCGGCCGGTCCGCTCGCGGAGGGCTGCTGCGCGCCTTGAAACACCGCTCGGACTTGTTGGTGAGCCCCCTTGATCCGCGCCTTGTTGTTCTCGGCCGATTCCGCGACCGCCCGCGGGCTCGCCAACTGTGCATCCACCAATTGCCCCGTCTCATCCGTCATGAACAACAGCTCGGCGCCGACCGGCATGGCGGTCAGCTTGCCCTTGGCCCGTTCCGCGACCATGAACGTCTTCGTGCCTTGCTCGGTTTCGATGACTGCCTTGTCGAGCCCCACCGTCAGCGGCGTGCTCAGTCGTCCCCGCAACACCTGGTGGTGCGAAGCTTCGTTCGGATGGTGATAATCCACGACGGCATTGTGATCGTTCAGGGTGATCACGATCGCATCGCCCTCGTGGAACATTTGTCCCTTCTCCTTCGCCGGCTTGAGCGGCACGAAGAGGGGCTGAGGATTGCCGATGTCGATTTCCATTTGATCGCCGCGCATCTCCTTGATGCGTCCCAGCACCAGCCGGTTCCCCGGCAAGAGATTCTCCGTCGCCTCGCTGCTCACCCGTTCGCCGCCCGCGCCCTGAATCGCCTGTGGCGCCTGCGCCGATTCATGCGGAGCCTGCGGCGTTGCGGATGCCGCTCCGCCGGCCAGCGCCATCGTGAGCGCCGAGACCAGTATCGTATGCCTGCCGATCCAACTCATGCCGCACCCCCTTCGTGGTTGAGCCCCATGCTCGTGACGACTCGTCTTCTCCCTGGCTGGGAGCAAAGCCCGGACCCAAGGACTCGTCTCGCCATCGGTCGGAAAACCCCATTGCTTCTCCGTAGATGTCGGGAACGTGGTCTATCCGGTCTATCCGGTCTATCTGGTCTATCTGGTCTATCTGGTCTATCCGGTCTATCTGGTCTATTCGGTCTATCTCGTCTATCTCGTCTATCTGGTCTTCCGGTCGACCAGACAGACCAGACAGACTCCGCACCAGACAGACCGCTTTAGAGGGCCCGCAGAAACGCCGTGAGGGCTTTCTTTTCGTCCGGCTCCAGCTTGAGTCCGCCCACGACGTTGAAGAACTCCACCGTGTCCTCGAGCGTGGGCAGGCGGCCGTCATGGAAATACGGCGGCGAATCTTTGATGCCGCGCAGGACAAAGGTCTTGATTGGCCCGTCCGCCGACGCGCCGAACCGCTCCAAGTGCAGGTCGTGCATCTGGTGATCCGTGTAGGCCGGCGGCAGATGGCAGGCCGCGCATTTCGCTTTCCCGAAGAAGAGCTCTTCGCCCCGCACTTCCAGCGGCGCCGCCTTCGCGCGGTCCAGACGCCCCGTCATCGGGTCGAGGTGCGGCGCCGGGGGGAAATCGATCATGTTTTGCATCTGCCCCATATGCGCCACCGGCACCCGGTCGATGAGATTCATCCCCTTTTTCATCGCTCTGATGGGATCGCCGTTGAAATAGGCGGTGCGCTGCTCGAATTCCGTGAAGTCTTCCACCGAACGGATGGACCGCTTCGAGCCGTGGATCTGCTGATTGAACATTCCGCGCAGGCTCACCGTATCCAGCCGCAGCCGCTCCATCTGCGGCCTGGTGTCCGGATTCAAGTGGAACTGCCCCGTCGTGTGGAAGTTGACGTGACAATCGAGACAGCTCACGCCCAGGCTGGGCTTGACGGACTTGCGGTCGTGCGTGAGGTTGAACTCCTCCTGGGCGAATTGGGTCACCAGCATCCGCAACCCGTCGAGCTGCGCCGGGGTCACCAGGCCGCGAAACAGCCGGTCGAAGTTCTCCGCATCCACCACCTCGCCCTGCGACACGTCGCCGAGCTCCGGATGCGTGGTGAGAAAAATCGGCGGCGGAAATTCCGGCAACAGACAGTCGGGCAGGTCGAAGTCCACATCGAACCGCTCGAGCCGGGGGAACTGTTTGATCTGCACCTGCGGAAACACCTGCCCGCCGACGGCCTGTTTCACGTGGGGCAAGCGGTCGAAGCCGGGTGGAAACGCGCGCTGTTTGCGGATCTCCTCCGGACTCATGTGGCCCAGTTGCTCCCATGTCGTCTTGGCCCGCAGCCGTACCGTGGGGCCGATGGGCTGCGGCTTGCCGTTGGTCATCGTGACACCATCGGCACGCTTGCAGGCCACGTCATATCGTTCCTCCAGCAGCTTGCGCTGGCGCCCCATCACCTCGGGCTTCTCGGCGATGTCTTTCTTCATCACCTGCTCAAAGCTCTTCTGCGGATCCTGTCCCGGCGGCGCGCCGAACAGATCGTAAGAGAAGTCCACGCCCTCGAAGCCCTTTTTCTTCGCGTCCTCCAACGAGCCGGTCTGGGTCCGCTGCTGTTTCCCTTCCGGCGTCGGCTGCGCATGGCCGGAGCGATGGGACAACAGCGCCACGGCGAGCAGAGCCGACAACCCGACGATGGCGAACAGAACGATGAACTGTTGGCGTGGTCTACTCATGGACCTCCGTATCTCCCCCTCACCCTACCTCTCCCCCTTGTGGGGAGAGGCGAGGTGAGGGGGGTCTTATCCTGCGCACGAGACAGACCAGAGAGACCGCGCACCAGATAGACCTTTTTAGCCCGTCCGCCTGCTGAGGAGCAGCGACGCCAGCGCCAAGCCGGCGACCGCCAGGATCGTCCCGGTCACGAGCGGATGGAGCGCCGCCTGGGTGTACAGACTCGATTCGGCGACATAGGCCGCGCGTCCACTGCGCTCCTTCATCGCCGTGGTCGGACCGTAGAGACTGTTGTGCGTTCGGTCGTCGTCCGGACGATCGCTCTGCTGAATCTCGAACATCGACTCCATCACTTTGTCAGTGAG
>CAZXRB010000053.1:0-24450 GCA_964642845.1 uncultured Nitrospira sp. | reverse complement strand
CCAGCCGCAGTCCGCCGCCGGCGTGTAGCGGAACCAGCCGCCCTGGCCATTCGCCTCGGCGATATCGTGCTCGGCAAAGCTCGACCAGGCCCCTGTCGGCGTGCTGGTGACGATGTAGCGGGCCCCCGGTGCCGGCGAGCCCGGCGGGGTCGACAGCCGGTCGGCGATGGCAATCACGCCGACCGTCCCGAGCAACGGCGGCACGTAGGTGTCCATCGTCCAGTTGCCGCCGTCGCACACGAGCCAGACCGTCTCGCCCTGCTGGGTCAGCGAAAGCGCCGTCACGCTCATCTTGGGCCCGGCGATCGTCTCGGAGTTGGACGTGGCGATCTTCACCTGATTGGCGGTGCCGGCGTGACGGAGGCCGACCCGATAGCCGTTGCTGAGGGAGGTTGCTGTTGGCAGCGTGACGGTGAACGCGCCGCCGGTGGTGTTGCAGTTCTTGAGCGATCCCGCGTCATTGGCATCGAGCAGCGTGTCGGCGGTGAGCGTCTCGATCTCGGTCTCGGCGATGATCGACAGCGATGCGAGGATTGCCGCGCTGTCGAAGGCGCCGCGGATGTCGTCGACGGTGGCGAGGATGGTGCCGCCGGAGGTCTTGATGACGACCTTGTATGCGGCGACGCCGACATAGACCTGCACCTTGGTGGTGCCGCCCTGGGCATTGACCGGATAGCCGCCGGCATCGAGGTAGACCACGCTGCCCAGCGAGGTCGTGAGGGTCCTGTTGGAGTAGACCGTCTTCGGCGTCGTGGTGCCGGCGTCGTAGAATTCGATCGAGCCGCCGGCGACGACGTTGCCGTCGGCATCGAGCAGCCGGAAGCCCGGCGGAAAAACGGCCACGGAGTCCGTCATGGGAGATGAGTTCCGCTCTGTTCACGTTGCATTGGGAACTCGCGACGCGTACAGTTACAGAGGCAGGCTTTTTTGGGGGTACGCGGATGAAACGCTACCTGGACATGATCGCATTGGGCGGCATCTGTGCCATTGGCATTTGCACCATGTGCCTGGTTGCGACCCTGATCTACGTCGCCTGGATCGGGGGGAACCCGGTCTTTTACGTCCTGACCAGCGATAAAGAACTGCGCCTTCTAAGCTTCGCCTTTCTCTACTTTTTCGCGATACTGACTGTTGGCGGCTGGATCATTCTTGCGATTGCCGATATCGTTCGCGCGATCACAAACATTATTCTACGTCGGAACGTTTGACCCAGCGCTTGACGTCTTCATCCCAGTAGCGGACCACGCCGTTCCGGTCCCGGATCTTCATCAGGTTGCGCGGAGGCGCGGCGGGGGGAGGCGGCGGCAACACCGGCGGGGAGCTCCCGCCTCGGGCGAAGGCGTTGCGCACGCCCTGGCCTATGCCTCCTGCCGCCCGGCTGCCTATGCGCACAACATCGGCGCCAAGCATGCCCCCGAGCAGGCCTTCGGCGCCGCCCATAGCAGCCCGCTCGCCCAGCTTGGTTGGATCATAGAATTCTCGGGCCGCCGCCGTGCGCACCGGATTCTCATCCGGCAGGCGGGCGGCATAGTCCTCGAACTCCTGTTTCCGCGGATGTCCGGGGGGCAACTCGCGGGCGTACGCCAGATAGGCCGCCTTCTCTGGATTGTAGCTCGGCGGGATCATTGCATCGGCTGCCAACGGCAAATTGGCCATTCCGATCCCTGCCAGAGTTCCCAATCCTGCAGGCAACGCGTAGTTGTAGAACGCATTACGCGCCCCTCCTGTCGCAGCCCGCGATAATAACCCCGTGCCAAAACCCGCCGCCATCGGCGCCAGTCCGCCTGTCTTCTGATAGAGCGCCCCGACCTCCTTCTGATCGGCGAACCGCCAATCCCGTGCCAGCTCTCTGTCGCGCGCCGCCTCGGCCATCCTCACGGCCCGCTCGTACTCATCGGCTCCTGCCGTGTTGCGCTTCCGCTGCAAATCTCTGACGATGGCATTGAGCTCCTCGAACTCCTGCCGCTCCGCGCGGCTGGCTGATCGCGCATCGATCTTGGACCTCAGCTCGTCCAGCCGCGCGCTCTGGTCCGCATTGAGCCCTTCGTAGAGGCGCTGCTCTTTCTTGCCCTTCGCCGGCGGCGCCGCTTCAGCCGAGGATACCGGACCCACCCCGAGATCGCGCCGCAGCGCCTCAAGATAGCCCCCTCCCAGAACACCAACAGCCGTGAGCGGCCGACCGACGGCCAGTGCCGTCTGCACCCCGGCGTTGGTCACGTTGGCGAGCGTCGGATCGTTCACCGCTTCACCGACCGCTTCGCCCGCGCGCACCGGCTGCATTGCCACATCTGTTGCGACCTGCGCTGGCAGCGGACCGTAGTGCACAAAGGCGTTGGCGCTGTCACCCAGCCGGTCGGCGAGCTGCGGGCTGATGCCCCGCAGCAATTGGTTGACGGCCAGGCCCGCATTCTCGCCCGCGCTCGGCTCATAGGAGCGCATCTCGGGATTGGGCCGCCCCGCCCGCGTCGCCTGTGTCGTTGGCCCAAAACCCAGGCTGTCCACAAGATCGGCCAGCCGGCGCTCGAATTCCGCCATGGTCGGCATTGCGTCGTCCCCGTAAATCAGTGCCAGTCGCCGCCGATGCGGCCCTGGCTCGTCTTCGCCTTTTGGTTCATCTTCGCGCTCATGCTACCGAATTGGGCGGTCTACGCCCTGTTCGCCATCGTCTCGTTCCAGGACCCCATCTTTACCGGTCGCCCGTACGACCGTGAGTAGGGCCGGGTCGGATCGCGCCATCTGCTGCAATCTCAGGATGTGCGCCGCCAGTGCCGGACGGGCCCGCGCCGACCCCATGAGCGCCTGGGCTCTGATCTGGGCATAACGGGTTGCCCAGCGCACATAAGCCGGCCGCGAAAACAACACCGATGCTGCCAGACCGGCTCCCACCGTGCCGAACAGCGTCAGCATGGCATCGGCTCCCCCGGCGATGGCCCCGCCGGCCCCGAGCAGGCCGCCGAGATTGAGCGCATTAGTGCCGCTGCGGGAGGTGTTGACCAGCGCCTCGACGTTGGCGAGCCGGCTTACCACGCGCACCAGATCGTCCACCGCTTGCCGGTGCTCGCCGCCGAACAGGATGGAGCGGGCCTCGGACGACATGTTCTGCCAGCGGGTCAGGAAGGACGACACCGAGAACCCGGCCTCCTGCGCCACGCCCCGCGCCGAGCCGACCGGGCTTCCCAATTCCCGCAGCATGGCGGCCCGCACCTGGTTCATCTCATCGGGCTGCAGCGTGCGCTGCAGCGTGCGCAGCATCTGCAGATTGCCACGGCCCCGGCTCATGGCCGCCTGGGAGATGTTGCGCGCAAGTCCTTCAACGCTCGCGGCGTTGAACAGGCGTTCGATTGTCTCGAGCCGCTCCATGGAAAGCCGCGTGAAGCGATCGGCGCGCTGGAATTCGCGGATGGCCCGCTCGAAACCCCGCGCCGTAGCCACATTGCCCGCCTCGCGATAGCGCTGTGCATTGCGCGCCAGCAGAGCAATCATATCCTGCGTCAGACCTGACTGCAGGCGATCCAGGTCGGACAGACGCAACGTGTTGCGCTCGGTATCGGACATGCCAGAAGCCAGCCGGCGCAGTTCGGAGCGCATGTCCCGCAGCGTCTGCAGGTTGGCGGTCCAGCGCGGGTTGTTGACCGCCTCGAGCATGCGTCCGAGCAGCCCGCCCTGCACTGGCATGGCGACCGCCGTGCCCGCCGCGTTCTCGCCGCTCTGCACCATCATGCGAGCATTGCGGGCGATGATGTCCCGCAGCACGTTGCGCGTGTTGGCAGGCGCCTGCATCACTCGGGCTGTGTCCGCCACTGCCTTGCCGCTCTGCATCTCCTCCGGGATCAACCGCCACGCTCGCTCGTAGAGCGCCGCCTGCTTGGATTTGAGCGAGGTCTCGCGGGCCGGCGCGGCGATGACGCGCGACAAGTCGTCGTCGGACAGCCGCCGGGCGGCATCATCGAGCACGTCAGCGGGGCGCGCATCACGGAAGCGGGTGATGGCAGTTTGCGCCACCTGTCCCGCCTCACGAGCCGAACGAGCCTCCCCGAACCGTCCCGCCACCTGTTCCGCCGCCTGTCCAGCGCCGCGCAGGCTCTCTTCGAGTGCACCTCGCACCGGGCCTCCGATCAGCGGCGTCTCCGATAGCTGCTTAGCGACGCTCGCCACCGGCCCCTCGCTGAAAGCGGGCCCGAAGGGCCGTACCCCCAGAGTGCGGAAGGCCTGCGCATCCTGTGCGGCGGCGGCAGCCCGTTCGGCTGCCAGTGCCGAGGCCGTGGTGGCTGCCCCTCGTGCCGGTCCGACAACCGGATTGACGGCCAGGCCCTGGGTTACGATCCGGGCCGCTCCCGCCAACCCGCTCTCATCCCAGTTCCGGTCCCGGCGGAAGGCCGCCAGGCGGCCCGTCGCCGGGTCCCGCAGCACGACATCCGTCTTGGGATCGACGAGCTGGTCCTGACCGTCCTGTCCCCTGTAGTAGAGCCCCATGTCGCCTTCGGCCGTGATGTCCCCCAGCCGCTGACGCAGGTCCGCTCCGTCGCCGTGATAGACGTTGGGGTTAGTGCGCTGCGCTGCCCCGCGAAAGGTGTTCTCGATGCCCTCCAGCCAGTGCTGCGCCAGCGACACATCACGCGGCGGCGGCTTGGGCTGTTGGCCGGGGAATGCAGCACCGGCCGCCGTCATCGACTGGACGGCCGACTGCACCGGGCTCTCGGGAATCAGTTCGAACCCCGGCGGCAGCGGCGGCGCCGCCGGGGCCGCATCCTCGATGAGCTGAAAGCCGGGCGGAAGAGGAGGAGGTGTGGCCATCTTACTGCACCGGCCTCCATTGCATGCCGTCCCATTCGATCACCTCTCCGGTGGCAGGGTTGATGGCGCGATAGCGCGGCTGCTGCATACCCCAACCCGGCGGAACGGCTGCCGGTCCGGCCGACGGGCCCGCCCTTGACGGTGCCGCCCCAGTCGCATTGAGATCGAGGACGACGTTGCGCGGATCGACCCTAAGACGCTCGGCAATGCCACGGTAGTTCTGCTGGGCTCCCTGATAGCCGCGCTCGCGCACCGCGTACACGGTGCGCGCCTGGTTGACGAAATCGGCCCGCTGCGCGTCGTTAAGACGCTCGCCATTCAGGACCCGGTTCCACAGGTTGCGCACCTGGTCCGGCACGCCGGCGGCGTTCTGCGCCGTCGCATACTCGCTCTCGCGGACCACCGAGGTCGGGTCGAGAATTTTCATGAACGAGTAGACCAGCGCTACATCCGAGGCCGCACTTGGCTGCTTGGCGATCTCCTCGATCTGCCGCGACGCATCGCGCACGGTCATGAACTCTTTGTTGAGCCCCGTGTATTCTTTGCGGAGTTCGGCCTCGACTTGGCTGCGCTGATGGAGGTCCTTGTAGGCGCCCTCGCCCACATTGGCCGCTTGCGCGCGCTTGTAAGCTGCATCGGCGGTGCTTTCCTCCGCGGCCGCCCGCGCCTGCTGCGTCTGCGCCCCCAGCAGTCCGAGCTTGGCGCGCGCCGCCTCCTCCTCGAGCTTGTAGCCGTGCAGACCCGCCTGATTGAGCAGGAATGTGCTGGCCAGTTTGCGGTCGTTGGGATCGACGCCGTACTTGATCATGTTGTCGTCGAAGTTGGGCACCGTCGACCGCAGCTTGCCCCATGCCGTCTCCTGCTGATCGGGTGGCAAGGCGTCGAGCGCCTGCACGAGCGCGCCAAACTTCTTGGCGAGTGCCGCTTCGCGCTGCGCTGCGAACTGCTCGCGCTCCATACCCATCCGTTCTTTCTCCAGCCCGAACCGCTCGCGCTCGAGCTGCTGCTGATCGCGCAGGAAGGCGTTGCGGTTGGCCTCTGCGATCGCCTGCGTGAGCGGGGCGAAGTTGATGAACGCGTTGCGCGGCGCCTCGATCTGCGCCTGGGGCAGGAATGTCGGCATGAATCAGCTCCTCTGCACCCACGGCGTCCAGGACGAACCGTAGGACCACGGAGCGCCCTGGGTCACGTTGCTCATGCCGCGCGTGAAAGCGTTGGTCGGCATCCCGGTCGCGGCTGACACCACCAGGCTGCCGAGCCCCAGCAGATTGTTGACGCCGATCGAGCGGGTGTTGGCGACCGCGTTGGCGCGGTTGATCTCGTTGTTGGCGAGCAACTGCTTGGTGCCGAACCGGAGATTGCCGATCTCGGTGTCGTACTGGCCCTGCTGCCCGGCGGTGAGGAGCCCCTGCTGCCCGAGCCCGGCGAGCTGGTTGAGACGGTTGTTGTAGCCCTCCTGCCAGACGCGGGCCGCGGCGAGGCGGGAGGTGCCGCTGTCGGTCAGCCCGCGGGCCGCCATCTGCCGGGCTACGGCGCGCTGCGAGAGCTCCTGCGTCGGGTCCTCGAGATAGCTGTCGAGGTAAGCCTTCTGCGCGCCGGCGCCGCCGAGCCCCAGCGCATCGCCGTAGCGCAGGAAGGCGTTGCGGCCGACCTCCTCGTAGGGTGTCAGCCGCTCGCGCGCCTGCTCGATGTAGGGCTGGGCTTCCGCGGCGCCCTGCTGGTAGAGCGTGGCTGCCGCCTTGGCCCCCTTGTTGATGTCCCGGCGCTGCGACGAGCCGAAGAAGTCGTCGAAGAAGCCCATTGATAACCTCCTAGTATTTCGGTGGCGTCGCTGCGTCTGTCAGTGCGCCGCTCACCGTGAAGTTGCCCCCTGATCCCAGATTGGTTGCAAAGCTGACCGCCGGCCCTTTGAGGAAAATGGTGGGTTGGCTACCGGTCGGCAGTGATCCGTCCGGCCCCAGATCGACCGGCCTCCCGCCCCGTGCGAATTTCGCCCGGTTGGCCGCCACGGAGAGATCGAGATACTCGGCGGTATTGAGATAGAGGTCCGCCATATCGCCATTGAACTTGAACAGAGCCCCAACCGTTTGGGCGCCGATCGTGCAGTCCGACGACAGATAGTTGATCGTGTTGTTGGTCCGCGTAGTCACCGTCTGATCGGCCACGCCATTGAGGTATAGATGAGAGACGTTCGCGGCGAGGTCCCATGAGGCCAATACGTGCACCCAGCCGCTGGAGCTTGTCACAGCGGTATTGGTGATGATTCTGAGGATTGTCGTGGCCGACGATGTCTGCCCAACTACTTCGATCAGATTACTGGCTATCTTCTCCAGAAAGAAACCCTGCGGAATGTCGATGATGCGGATCAGCGTTCCATCGCCGCCATTGAACTTGAGCCAGACAGAGAGCGTCCCCCGTTCCCCGTCCGCTCCCAATCCCGTGCCACGCGACAGGAAGTCGTTGGTGCCGTCAAAAGTCACCCCCGTCGTGCGGTAGGTCACCCCCAGCACTCCCGTTCCCAGCCTCATGTGGCGAGCGTCCTCGTGCCGGCAATGGTGATGCTCATGCCCTCGCAGCCCGCATTGTTCGACACCGTCAGCACCAGATCGTCTCCCGCTGCCATGGCGTTCGCGCTCGTATGGCTCTGCGTCTGCTCCGTCGTCGACACGCTGTTGGCCGATCCGCCAAGCGGCGTCGTGTTGATCTTCACCGTCGCGGTGCAGGTCCCGGCTGTGCTCCTGGTCGTCACGCTCGTGATCGTCACCGCATAGGGGATGTTGACGATCAGCCGATAATCCTTGTTGTCCGGCAACTCGATCAGCCACGCGCCGAACTCGGGGCTCAACTGACCGGGCAACGCGGCGATCTCCGTCTCTGCCGCCGCCATCGTGGTCAACACCCGCTTTAGGAGGCGATACCAGACCGGCGTCGGCGCGCCCGTTCGGCTGTCGACCAACGGCGCATTGGCGTCGGGCAGCGGCAGCTCGGCCATATCACACCCTCAACCGCTCGATCTCGACCTCAGCCGCCATGATTCCGCGGATGCGGCCGTCCGACCATGACAGGCGGAACGTGCGCCCGGTCCGGCTCACGCCCAAGCGGCGCGTCACCGCCCGCCTGAGCCGCCCTCCCTGACTGCCCAGGACGATCTGACGCTGTGTCGACCAGTGCGCCCCGCCGTCGTCGGACCAGTCCATCATCAGAACCGGCTGCGTGTCGTGATCCCAGCCCGGCTGATTGTCGTCGACGATGGCGCTGACGTGCAGCGCGTGGAACTGCAGCGGGAACGGCTCGGCATGCACCGGCGGCGTCTGCACCGCCGCGACGATGGGCTCGCCTGCCTCGTCATAGGCAGCGGTGGTCATGCGGTAGAGCTTCGGCGCCCCGTCGTCCCCGACGATGTCCATGCCGCCGAAATGCGCGTGACACGACACCAGACGGCGCTCGGCCCCGTAGCTCTTCTCGTCATGCCAGGTGCCGGTGACGGTATCGTAGACGCGCGTCCAGTCCGATCCCGAGAGACTGTAGAACACGTGCCCGCCGCGCGAATAGGCAACGCCGCGGATCGCCGACGGAGCCGGGTCGCCGCGCACCAGCCGGTCGACCTCGTGCGTCGAAACCTTCTGCGCGCCGTAGCCCGAGAGCAGCATCACGCCGGCGTAGCCGCCCTTCTCGTCGGTCGCCGCCCAGGCGATGCTGTCCACCGTCACGCCGTTGATCAGCGCCGTCAGCTCGGTGACCGAGCCCGCAGCGAAGCAGCCGATGTTGAGCGCCTGCAGGCGATCGAACGGGAAATCCGCCCCGCCCGTATTGTGCCAGAACTCGACCGAGCGCGTTCCGAACAGGCACAGATCGCGCCCGCGCGTTGCCCCTGTCACCAGCGGATCGGCGCTCGCCTCTGCCGAGGCGAAATCGAGCCCGTCGATGGTTGTGCCGTCGTTGAGCGCCGAGATGTGGAAGCGTCCCGATCCTGCCCGCGTCGGGAAGATGAAATAGCCGTCCATCTCGAGCACGCCGAGCGGCGCCGGCAGATCGGGATCGGAAATCCTGGTCAGGATGTTGTTCTCGACCAGCCAGTATTCGCCGCCGCACACGATCGCGATCTGCGGATTGGGCTGCCTCCGGTTGACGGCCATCATCGTGTAGCCGTCGGTGGCGATCGAGCCGAGCAGCGTCGCCGTGCCCGCGAGGTCGATGGCATAGACCTGGCGGCCGCACACCGCATAGAGCGTCGAGGACGCCACGGCGAGCGCCCGCACCCCCTCGCTCGAGCTGGCGAGGGTCGCAAAGTTGGCGAGCCCGTCGATCGTGTAGATCGGCCAGCCGTGCTTGCCCTGCTCGCCCAACTGTTCGACGTAGCAGTTGACGAGCCGCGCCGCGCCCTCCGGGCCGTAGCGGCCGGGATTGGAGGTCATCCCGAGCGCGATCGGAACGAGCTGCGAGGCCATCTCATACGTCCCCGCGCGACACCTTGAGCGAGGTGCGCGTCAGCGCCGTATCGAAGGTGGCCGGGAGCACGGTGATGAAGGCGGCCCGCAGCCGCTCCTCGCCGAGCGCGGCGTCCCTGAGCAGGATCGGCCCCGGCGCCTTGCCGTAGTCCTCGCCGAGCCGCACCGCCAGCATGGCGACGACGCCCGCCTCGAGCTTGGCGTCGAACGGCAGCGCGGTGAAGGTGAGGCTCACCCCGTCTGCGCTCGCCGTGGCATCCTTGGTGAGCGTGATCGTGGTCGGCCCGTCGATCGACTTGATCAGCGTCGACGAGGGGATGCCGGTGCCGGTCACGTACATGCCGGCGGCAAGATCGGACGTGCTCTCGAGCGCTGAGACCGCCGCGCTCCCGCTCGTTATCGTCGCCTCGAGCGTCTGGTCGGCGGTCGCAAGGCCGTCGGCGGCCCATGAGGAGATCATCTCGTTGAGCGCGGCGAGACCATGGTCGAGATCGGCGCCTGAGACGCTTTCGGTCGGGTCGACGAGGCCCAGGCGGCGCACGGCGCGCTGCACGATGTCTTCGGCTGTGGCCATCTATTCGAATGCCTGCGAATTGCGGTTGAGGGTGACGCCGGAACGCGTGATCTGCGACCGCGACGGATGCTCCCTCGTCACGGTGCCGGGCGAGACGCCGCCGGTGGTGATCTCGGCGCGGTCCGGATGTTCGCCGGTGGCCGCGCTGTCGCGGGCGAGCGATACGCCGCCGCGGAACAACTCGCGCGTGGCCTGCAGCAGTTTGGTGATCTGCTGGATGAGGGTGGCCGCCGCCGTGACGCCGGCCGCGATCCCCTTTGCCACCTCGCGCGCGATCGTGGATGCCACGCTGATCCCGGCCGACAGCATGACGGGCAGCGCTTTCTGCACCGTAGCTGCGACCGTCACGCCTGCGCTGAGCGTCCGCGTTACAGCGCGCGACAGGGTGGCTGCTGCCGTGAGCCCCGCCGATACCGCGACGGCAAAGCCGATGGTCCTGCTGACAGTGGCCGCAGCCGTGACGCCGGCTGAGACCGCCTTGCCGATGGTCCTCAGCATGCTGCCGGCGGCAGTCACCCCGGCCGCGACGGCGACCGGGATGCTCTTGAGGATCTGCGCCGCCGCGCTGACGGCCGGCGCCAGCGTTCTGGCGACGGATCGCGTCAGGCTTGCCGCCGCCGTGACGCCGGCATCGATCGTGCGCGAGAAGCCGAACCCCACCGTGAGACTGGCTGCTGCCGTCACGCCCGCGGCCACCGCCTTGCCGGCGGACTTGACGGTCGCGGCGGCCGCCGTCACGCCCGCCGCGACCGTCCGAGGCACCGACTTGAGCGTCTGCGCGGTTACGGCGACATTGGCCGACAGCGCCCGCGTCGCGGCCATGAGCAGGGCCGCGGCAGCCAGGACGCCGCCTGAAATCCCCTTGCCGATCGCATTGGTGCCGGAGACAGCCGCCGTCACTCCGGCGCTGATCGAGACCGGCGTGTCAACCGCCCCGCCGTTCGAGAGCGTGGCAAGGGCAGGTGCCTGAACCGGCTGCGGCGGCCGGAACGGGCGGCGGAAAATCCCCGCCGCCATGGTTTATCCGCCGATCTCGCGGAACACGAGGGTGCCGCAGAACGTGATGCTGTCAGCAGGCGTGGTACCGAGCTCGACGGTGAGCCGTGTCGACGGGTTGAGGATGATGGTCGTCTCCGGCGTCCAGATGCGACTGAAGGGAATGCGCACGTTCCACGAGTGAACCTCATGGGTGACGATGGTGCCGCCGCTGGCCTTGGTTGTGTTCATGGTCTCGACGGTGCCGCCGAACGCACTGTCACCGAGCTGGCGGGGCACGGCGGTTGGCGCCGCGCCGCCGGAGCCGGACGTCGTCTGGCCCGTCTTGATGGCGAGCAGCAGCATCTCCTCCTGCGCGTCGCCGATTTCGGTCTGATTGCCGAGGTGCAACTCGAGCAACTCGACGACGGCATCCGAAGGAGCATTGAGCTCGAAGAAATCAACCTGCGCGGTCGCGGCCGACCCGCTAAACTGCGCGCTGTAGATACGTCCGGGCATATGTTATCTCGCTAGCACGGTCTGCCGATGACGATTTATCTCACTAGAAGATGCTGAATGTGCTGCATGGGATTCGCGACAAAGGACGCGGGGCTAAATAATTCGATCCAACAGGCCTGTAAGTAGTTCGAGCCCTCGTCATCCATATCAATACTCACCGTAGACGCGCCGGAGTTATAGATCTTCCAGGCCTGATAGAGGCTCGTCCCTACAGCCACCTCACCATCCTTCGCCGCACTTCCATCCACTGTGAACGTGCGCGGATCAACAGCCCCAGTTGCACCATAGATACCGATCACGACCTGCGGATAAGCTTGCGCGGCGTTATCCAGCATTACAGCAAACGGATTGGCCGTCGTTGCCTGACCAGCAACTGTAAACACGTAGGCTGTCGTCGCTGGCCGATTTGGCCTATAAACGACAAGCACTTTCCTGTTTGCCGACGTGCCATTCATGCCAGTAATCGACGAGCCGCTCTCACTGCCATCCGCGATTTTATAAGAGACGATCTGCCGTCGCGTGCTGAGCGAAATATTCTCAATCGACGTGAACCCTGTCGGCACCACCGTCGTCGGCGTGCCGCTCGAATTTGTTGGCGAGTCAGCCAGTACCAACAAATCACCACGCTCCACCGTTGGACAGGTGATCGTCGACGCCGTGCTCGTCGCGTCGGCTTGCTTCGTAATGCTGGTGATTGCACTGCTTGGGGCATAAGGGACGCATAACGTAATTGCCTGGGACCCAGTTGTGTTGCCGGTATCGGAGAACGCACCGGGGTCTTCTGTTGCAACTGTCGCTTGCCGGTAGGCAAACGCGGTCATACCAAATGACCCTGCTCCATCAGTTACCTCCGCACTTTCCGTCAGCCCACTATAACCTGACGGCGCGGCAGTCACATCGCATCCGGTAGCGTTACGTCTTACGTTCGCAATCGCGACCCACAAGCAATCGAACGTACCTCTTACGTGGGTCAGTGACGGCGGGTTGGCGTTCGCACCCAACCCAGTCGCCATTCGCATCTGCGGTGGAGCTCCACCGGAGATCCGTAGTGCGCTGTGCGCTGATACAGCAGAGGCGGTCATAGTAAAAGTCGCTGTTGACCCTTCACTGCCATCAGCTATCTTCCAGGCTATCCCCCAAGACCCCTGATCCGGATCGATACTAAGCCTCCACCCAGAGGGAACTCCGCTGATATTGCCCACCAAAGAATATATGTTCACCAGCAATAGGTCGCCCGCAACAATTCCTGACGGCAACGACACCACGTGCGTTGTCGACGCACTCGATGTTACACTGGTTGCAGACGACGCAATCGTTGGGAACGGCATCTACACCACCATGGTTTATCCGCCGATCTCGCGGAACACGAGGGTGCCGCAGAACGTTACGCCTGATCCAGCACCACGTTGACGGTGAAGGTGATCGAGTCGCTCGTGCTGAGGTTGATGACCGAGAAATCGCCATAGACCCCCATGTTCCCGCCCGTCGGCGGCGAGCCCGAGCCCGCCGCATCGAACACGCCGACCTCGGTGATCGCCCGTGACCCCGCCGCGGTGATGGTGCCGGTCACGCGATACGTATCGTTGGTCGTGTTGGTGGTCTGCTGCGAGGAGGTGCCGTCGGTGCGCGCTTCCGTCGTGCCGGCGGTGTTGGCGAGCGCGTTGCTCGAGACCGTCTGCCCCGTGCCGGTGCCCCACTGCAGATATTTGACCCGGCTCGTGTAGTTGTGCCAGGCGGCCGTGATGTTGGCCAGTCCGTTATTGGTGACTAACGACGCCATGGGATGAACCTCCGTATGCGCCAGGCGAGCCGCTTCAAGGGATTCTTGTGCCAATAGGCGACCGTGCCGAGGTCCTCGCGGCGGCCGTCCGCACGCGTCACGACGGCCTCGATGCGGATTTCGGACGCCTTATTCTTCGCGTGTGTCATCGTCTGCCTTGTCCTTGCGCCGCGCGCGCTTGGGCTTCTCGGGCGCAGCCTCAGCCGCGCCCGCTGCCGGTTCGGCCTTGGCCGGGCTGTCGACCCAGCCCTCGGGCAGCGCCTCGCCGGGCTTGAGCTCGAATATCCGCGCCTCGCCGGCCCGGTAGCCCCAGGTCGGCACCGGCGCGGACGGATCAGGGGCCGGCGGATCGGCCGGCCCCCGCGCCAAGAGATCAGACGCTCTCAAAAGCGCATTCGCCATCATCAGCCCCACAACCGCACGGCGATGTCAGGGTAGATCGCCTTCCAGCCGTAGAGCACGTCGAGGCGGATGATGTCCTCGTCGTTGGTGATGTCGTAGTCCTTGACGACGCGCACCGAGATGCCATCGTCCGTCACCCGCTCCTTCCACGCGGCGCCGTCCGGCATCTCGAGCGGCACTGTCACCAGCGCGAACGCGTTCTCGTGGAAGCAGAGGTTCTGCGGATACGCGGTGCTGGCCGTGCCCATGACGGTGATGGCGGCGTTGTCCGCCGGCGCCGCCGAGACCGTCTGATAGGGCCCGGAGGTGATGATCGCCGGCGAGATGTTGAGCGTGGCGTTGCCAGAGCCGTCCGCGGTTACGTCGCTGTTGACGACGAACTGTTGCAGGTAGGGCATGACCGTCTTGCCGGTCGTGCCCTCGCCCGGCACCGGGTTGACCGCGTACACGCCGGCGATGGTGATGACGTCGCCGGCCTTGAGCACCGCCGATGAGGCCGTCCAGCCGTCCGTCACCAGGTTCTGCGCGTTGGTCGTGCGCACGCTGGCATAGGTCGAGGTCTGCGAGGCGCCGTTGACGAGCGGCGTGCCCGCCTTGGTGCCGACCGTGTGGTTCTTGAGGTTCACGCTCTCGAACGTCCGGAACCCGGCGAGATTGCCGATCTCGCCGCTTTCCCACGCCTGCATGGCCATCTGCGGCATGTTGAGCGTGGTCAGCGTCGCGGCGATGGCGTGGAACGCCGCCGAATTCAGCACTGCCTTGCGATCGGACGGCGGAACCGCCATCTCGGTCGCCCGCTGCGCCGCTGCCGCCACAGCCGCGTAGTTGTTGGGCGTGGTGCCCGGCGTGCCCACCGAGTTCCACACATTCTTGTAGAGCGCGGCGCCGGCCGAATCGATGGTCTGTGCCAGCGTCAGCGTCGCGGGCTGGATGTAGCGCCGCGAGTACTCCTCGATGGTCAGGGTCAGGTCCTGCGTCGAGAACTTCCACGACACGTGCTTGCGCTGGTTGACGACGATGGAGGTGCTGCCCTCCTCGACGTCCTGGTTGACGCGCGTCGCGCCGTCGGCCGTGTAGAACTTGACCGGCTTGCGGATGGTCACCGTGTCGCCGATCTTGACGAATTCGTTCTTGTACTGGCGGTGCGCCAGCTTGGCGAAGCGGAGCTGGTTCTTGAGCTGCATCAGCGCCTCCTTGGCGATGATGCTGGGAGTGAGCATTGCGTTGGGCATCTAGGCCGTCCTTGCTAGGTTTTGCCCCGTCGCCAGGCCTCGTATTCGGCCTGCGTCATGGCCGCCGGGTCCTTGCTGACCGGCGCCATGCCGCCGCCGACCGTCGGCACGGGATTGGGGGCGCGTGAGGTTCTGCGGACCTGCGGCGCCGCCTGCAGGCGGGCTTCGATCCGCGCGAGTTCCGCGGCCTGCCGGATGGGGGGCAGGTGGTAGATGCGCTCAGCCTCGCCGCGATGGGTGGCGAGCCAGTACATGAGCTCGGCCCCTTTGTCGCTCTCGGCGATCAGCTCGGCTGCAGCATCGGAGACCGGCAACGTAGGATCGAACACCTTCTCTCGAATGTCCGGAATGCGGTCAGCCACGGCCTCGACCTTGGTCTGCAGCATCTCGAATTGCGCTTGCGCGGCTGCTGCCGCCTTGCGCGCCATCTCGGTCTCGATCTCGTCGGCCCGTTCCTCGCGCACCGCCTGTCGCACCCGCAACGCGTCCTGCTGCTCGAGCGGCAGGGCGTCGATATCGGCGGGCTGGACCGGCGTGCGCAGACGCTTCAGCTCGGCACGCAGATGCGCGATTTCCGCCTGATGCGCATATTTCTGGGCCGTCAGCTCGGCAATCCTCTGCCGCGCCGAACGTCGTCGCTGCTTGATCTCCTCTTCACCCTGTTGCCCCTCGTTGTCGGGTTCGGCCTGGGGCTCGCCGGGCTCGGTCTTTTGCTGCTGCTGCGCAGGGTCGGCCGCCGAGGGGGCCGGAATGGCTGCCTGCTTCTCGTCAGGCAGCGATGCAGGAGCGGACGCAGGATCACTTGCAGCCGGGGCAGGCCCGGCCGGGATGACGTCAGGCATATGAGGGTACCTCTTGGTTCACATGCGCCCGGTTCCGGGCGGGATCGACGCGCTACGCGACGGACGCGTCATCGGGCGGCAATCCGCCCGGCAGAACGGGCTGCTGCCCGATCTGGAAATCGATCATGTTCTGCAGCTCGGCGCGGTCGGCCTCGGCCTTCTTCTTGCGCACCTCGGCCTCGACGCCGGCAAGTTGCAACTGCGCCGCCGGATCGTCCGCCGGACTTGGCGGCTGCGGCGCCTGCGGATCGGCCAAAATCTGCGGCGGCACCGCATTGCGCAGCCGCTTGGCTATTTCTTCCGCTCCCGGCCAATCCATGTTTTTGGCAATGAGATCGCCGATGAGCGGTGCCGCGCCCGGATAGGCCCGGATGAACTGCAGCATGGCGTCCGCGCTCTCCATGCGCTTCGTCGAATAAGACGGCCCGATCGACACCCGCACGTCGAAGCGGCCAGCGGACAGATCGTTGATCATCACCGGCTGGCCGTCCTGGCCGTAAAGCACCCGGTTGATGGGCGCGAATTGCTCGCTGTCGTCCTCGCCCATGAGCCGCACGACGCGCTCGTTGTCGTAAATCTTCGGGATGAGGTCGATGAGAATGCGTCCCGTGTGCTCGAGCGCCCGGTTGAGGTTGTCCGCGAAGTGATAGTTGGCGGTATCGCCCTCGCGCTGGCGGGCGATGATGGCCCGGCCCGAGGTCTCGTTGGACTTGTTGCCCAGCGACGGATCATAGATGCCGGTCACGGCCTTGATGTCCTCGCGCGCGATCGCCGCCTCCTGCATCAGCGCGGCCGGCACCTCAGGCGGATGCTCGCGCCGCGGCTGGCCGCCCGGCACCCGCTCGTCCGGCTCGTAGAGCAGCACCGGACGCGGCGTGCGATTGGCCTCGGCCCACATCGTCTTGTATTTGGCGATCTGCTTGGCCGTCGCGATGTAGGGCGCCTTGGGCGCCAGCGCGATCGCCTCGGCCACCGCCGTGCGGTAGTAGTTGTAGAGTTGCATGGGCTCGCGGGCGAACCGGATCAGACCGTGGCGGACCGACCCGCGCTCGAGCGGGATTTCGGAGCCGAATACCGGAACGATCGGAATGTGCTTGCCCGGCCATTGCGTCACCTCGCTCAGCATGGCCGACGCCGTGCACAGGAACTGCTCGATGCGATAGGTGTCGACCATCCGCTCGCGCACGATGGGCGGCAGGAACGGCACCATCTCCTGCGGGATGTCCGTCAGGTCGATCGACTGGCCCTCGGCCGTCAGCCCGAGACGGCGCCGGATCGGCACTTTGCGCCAGAATTCGACCTTGCGCACATAGTCGCCGCCGACCTGCCACAGAAAGCTGTCCGATCGATTGTCGGACGGCACCGGCATGCTCTCGGCGGCCACCTCCGGATAGAGCGCCTGGAACGTCTTCTTCGGGCACAACTCGGTGACGGCGATCCACTTGGCGTCGGACTTGTCCGGTTCGACCGCCGCCGGGTCCCAGTAGACCGAGAGCGGATTGGGGATCAGCTTGATCCTGAGCTCCTGGTCCCAGCCCATGTCATCGGCGTAGACCGAGGTGACCCGCCACCAGCCCATGCCGCAGATGACCTGATGCGAGGCCGCAGCGGCGTAGACGTGCGTCGCCGAGGATTGATACTGAATTTGCCGCAGGAGGCCGTTGTAGACCTTGGCGAGCTCCGGATCGGACGTGTCGTCGACCGGCGACACCTTGATGGCTGGGTCCGCCTGGCGGATGTCGTTCGTGACCTGATAGACGAACTGCGGCAACGTGTTGATGGTGAGCATGGGCCGGCCATCGGCCTCGCGCTCGCGCCGGACGCTCTCCGGCCACTGGCCCTTGCCAGCCGCAAATTCCAGATCGGTCGCCGCCTCGCGCCGGTTGTCCTGGTCGAAATCCCAGGCTTCCTGAATGGCCTCGCGCGCCATGTCGACGAGATCGGCGTTGGGACCGACTGCTTTCATGCCGCGAGCCATCCGCCGCTCCTGCCCTCAGTGCCGAACGCCGTCCAGTCCTCCTGCCGCAGCGATCCGAGGTCGATGGCGAAGGTGAGCGCCGCCGCATCGGCCAGATCGGGCGAGAACGACAGCCGTTCGCGGATGTGGTCCTTGTCCTCGAGCACGAGCTGGCCGTTGCTCCTGAAATGCGTGGCGCCGCGTCCGCGCGCCGGGGCGCAGAGATCGCCCTGCAGCGCGTCATCGTCCGGGACCTGGACGCCCGCCGGATCGTCGAACCAGCGCCGCATCAGGTCCCACATTTCCGCCCGCCGATTGGCGTAAGCCTCGCTGTCATAAGCCCTCGCCCCGAAGTTCACGCCCTCGATGAGATCGCCCAGCAGCTCGCGCAGACGGTCGTAGAGACCGGCGCCGAGCCCGGTAGTGTCGATCACCACCTTGGCCGGGTTGATGCGCTGCACCTCACGCTGAATCTCGCCGGCCACTGCCATGAGGTCGATCTCATCGATGCGCCGGCACACATGCCCGCCGAGCCGCCGTCCCTGGCGATCGATCATGCCCGTCTTGTCGCCGCCGCCGCGCGCCGGGTCGACCCCGAGGATGATCGGCCCGTAGCCCGCGACCTGCGCCTTGCGCGCCTTGAGCACCACGGCCGGCGGGATGAACGCCTCGACGCCGGAGGTCTGGAACGCCTCGTCGGCATTGGCCGGATATTCTTGCCGAAATCTCCAGTTGATCTCGTCCGGACCGCCGCCGGCGATCACCGACTGGTCCCGGTTCTTCGCGAAGGCCCAATAGGTCTGAGCCCGCGTCAGGCCATAAGCCTGCTCGTACTCGAGCCAGGCCGGCGGCGGCTGCCAATCCTCGGGCGCTTCGCGCGCGTACTCCTCATGCCAGAACCAGGGGATGAAGATCGCTTCGAATTCGCTGTCACCGCGCTCGGCTGCCTTCCATAGCGAATGGAACGTGTTGCGGATGCCATTGGCCGTGCTCTCGAGCACAACCTCCGTCCCATGTGCGTCCGCTACCGCCTGCATGATGCCGGCGAAATGGGCATCGGCGTTAGGCCAGAAGGCCGTTTCAGAGCCGTGAAAAAGCTGGATGGTGTCGGACCGGCCCACCGCCTGCGAGCCAGCCGTCGCCACCTTGTAGCCGCTGTCGAGCAGGGGGAACGCGAGCTCCTTGGCGTTGGCGGCGCCGGTCTGCGGCCGCACCAGGTCGGGACAGTTGTCGTGATAGCGGCGGGCGATGGCGAACAGGTTTGCCGACGCATCGTCGAGATGCGCCAGAATGTAGACGCGGCAGCCGCGCTGGTGCGAGGCGCGCCAGTAGTAGCGGCCGGCGATGTAGGTCGAGATGCCGACCTGACGGCCCTTGAGGACGAGGGCGCGCACCTTGCCCTGCCGCTCGCGCTGCGCCTCGAGGCGCTCGTGCAGATAGCGCTGCGAGCGGTTGAGCACCAGCGGTTCGGTTAAGCCCCTCTTGGTGCGGATGCGCAGGCACTTCCGGGCGTAGTGCTCGAAGTCGTCTCGGAGCTTGCGCCGGATCGCCTTCTCGCGATCACTCATCGAGCTCATTCAATGCTTGCTCGTGCTTCGTGATCTGCAGGTCGAATGCGCCCTCGATCGACTGCAGATCGGGGATCGTCTTCTTCAGCAGGCCAAGTGCTGCCGTGATCTGGGTTTTTTTTGCATCACGGTTTTTAAGCACGTGATCCTGCAAAAAATTGATGAGCTGACTTGCTTGGATTTTTGCCCGCACTTCATCGCTGTGGCGGATTTTCCTCGTGCGCGCCGCCATGATCTCACCTTTCCTGCCTTACGTCGCACCGAGCTGCACAGGTCGCACGACAACCCGGCGATTAATGCCCATTGATTTCATTGAGTTTTTTCCGCGCGAAAGGGAATTTTTCGGCCATTTCCGCAAGGCATTGATACATAACGATAATTTCGACGCCCCACGCGTTCCTGACCGTACAGAGATACGGCTTGTTATTTTCATTGCGTGTAGGACGTAGAAATTATTGCGCTATTTCAACACCTTGGCGTAGACGGG
This sequence comes from uncultured Nitrospira sp., assembly GCA_964642845.1. GTDB lineage: Bacteria > Nitrospirota > Nitrospiria > Nitrospirales > Nitrospiraceae > Nitrospira_D. Next base: position 4,872 of record CAZXRB010000053.1, on the reverse strand, counting down.
GTGCTGGCGCTCTTTCCCTTCCGCAGCCACGCTTTTGCCGCACGATCGGCCTTGCGCGCCTTGGCGATCCTGAAATGGCGCGCCGCCTGCTTGCGGGTCCATGCGGCCTTGGGGATGTAGTGTGCGCTCATGCGGCATCGGCCTCCCGCATGATCATGTACTTGAAGCGCTCGACCAGGCAGAGCACGAGCCCTGCGTCCGAGGTGGAACCGGCGAAATATTCCCTGCCGTCCTTGTCGAGGCCGAGCACCAGCACGGACTCGAGGTTGGCCTCGAGCGCGCCGGCAAGTACGCGCGCGGGCGGCAGATCGACAGTGTTCGGCCCGCCCAGCACGACGACGTTGTCCGGCTTCTTGAGGATGACCTTGCCGATCCGGCATCCTGTCATTTGGCAAGACCGCAGGCAATCGCGACGGCGGCGAGTTCCATCGCCGAGAACCGCACCGGGACGAAGCCCGTCATCTTGAGGAGCGCAGCGAGCGCCAGGATCACGGCGGCGATGCCGAGAATCTGGCGGATCGGACCCATGACGTCGTTAATGTTCATCGGGAGTTCAGCCCCCTTTGAGCTACGGTGATGATGTCGGGTGTGAGTGGCGTTTCGGAGGCCCCGACCAAAACGCCGATGTAGAGCGTACCGCACAAATGAAGACCGCCCGCGGCCAGGTCAGGCGTACTGCGGGCGGTCGTCTGCGATTTACCGGTTTCTATCATAGCTTTGCGCCCGATGGTGTGACTATAGAATCACACCCTGCGCGGAACCGCATAGCGCGCATACAAATCCGCCAGCCGCTCGAGCAGCATGGCGATTTGTCCGACGGTGTAGCCGGACGCCGAATGGTTCTCTGCGTATCCCGCCCGCGCCTTGCCCCACTCGTGCAGGCCGCGGCGCTGGTATTCGCGGTTGCGGATCAGGAAGTCGAGCACCTCGCGGTCGTAGCCGGAGAGCTGGTCGATGACGAACTGCACCCGGTCGCCGGCCTGGGTCCAGCCGAGCGGGAAGCAGCCATTGCGCTTGAGCGAGGCCTGCACGCGCTCCGCATAGCAGGAGGCGATATTGCCGGATGTGCCGGCGTCGGCCTGGAGGTCGCTCAGGAACCGGTGGGCGGCCATCATGGCACGCTGGCTGAGGCGCCCGGCGCTGGCGAGCGGAGCGACGATCTCAGCCATCGCGCCTCCGGCCTCGGCGTGCGGATTGTGCCGCCGGCCGCGAGGCTTGCGGCGCTTCTGTGGGGAGATCTGCGTGAGGCTCATGTCGGATTCCTTGGATGAGGGCACGCAGCACACGGTTGTCGACGGGCGTCTTGGTATGACCGGCGTCCTCATGAATGCGAATGGCGGCCTCGAGGGCTGCTGGTGTCATTTCTCCGGCCCCGCCTGTTCGCCCATGCACGGGCGCGCCCGCACACCCCCCAGAGCGCGCCGCACAGCCTTTGCCACGGCGCGGCCCATGGGGAGCGGGACGCCGTTGCCGACGACCTTGATCTTGCCGGCAACCGTAAACGGAGCGTCTGAAAGAAAGTCGGGCGGCAGGCCCTGCAGGCGCAGGTGGTTGGCGAACGCGTCGCTGGTCTTGTAGCCGTAGTTCTTCAGCGCCGACTTGGCACTGATCTTGCGCTTGCCACTGCCGCCGATCGCGACCGGGACCGGGCGACCGCCGCCGGCAGCCAGGGCGGAGTGCTCCGGGTCCGGCCGGTGCAAAGCCAGCGTCTCGACGCGCAGCGCCCGTCCGTCCCGCGTCCCAAAACTGAAGCGCCGCAGACGATCCGTCTCCCCGCCAACCCACACATCCCGCACCAAGCACGAGCGCACCTGGTAACCAAGCACAACCGGCTCCGGTGCATCCGGCACGTTCTCCATCACGAACCATGCAGGCCGCGCCTCATCCACCACGCGCTCAAACTCGGGGATCAGGTTCGGCGCGGTCTGATAACCGTTCGCCGCAACGATGTGGCGCAGCCGCGAGAACGCTTGGCACGGCGGTCCGCCGATCACCCCGTCAAACTTGCCTGCCGGCGGGTGGAAGGAGCGGATATCCCCGCCCCACAGCAAATCCGGTCCCCGCACGACGCAGAAGCCTTCCGCCTCAAATGCCATGTCGAGCAGGCCAATTCCGGGGAAAAGCGAGAGCACAAGCATCACTTGTCGGGCCCCGCCTGTTCGCCCATGCACGGGCGGGCGCGCATCTCGCAGCGCAGGAACACCTGACCGGCCACGCTGCCGATCGACGAGCGCACACACTCGAACGTCACGTCGCGGGCGTTGCTGACATCGGCGTAGCGCTCGCCCCACGTGAAGCGGGCCTGCTGCTGGAACGCCTTCTCGGCCGCCTCACGGGCGCCGGCGAGCGTGATCGCCTGGTCGCCGACCGTGCGGAAGGCCGGCTGGCACTGCGGGGCGGCGTTGAGCGGTCCCGGCGTGTAGACGGAAGGCTTGGGCGGGGAGCGCCAGGCCTTGACCGCTGGCTTGCGGTGGACGTGGTGGACGCGCTCAGCCTTGTTGGCCGCCCACACGTCGTCAGGCCAGCCGGCCGAGGCCGTCTGACAGGCGGCGAGGATGAGAGCGAGGACGATCAGAAGCAGGCGGGTCATGATGCGCGCTCCTCGATGCACTCGGCGCGGATCACCAGGTCGGTGGTGCCGTCGGCGAGCTCGACGAACACCGGCTCGCCCTGCGCGAGCCTCGCCACCACGAGCTCGCAGGGCTCGCGCTCGGTGAGGTAGAGCGGGCCGGAGAGGCCCGAGAGCAGCCACAGGGTCAGGATCCAGGTCATTCGGTCCTCTCCATTTGTGTGTCGCGCCAGTTCAGCCAGCCGATCGAGGCCGGGCTGGCATGACCGCGACGCCACACGAACCACGCGAACGGAAATCCGCTGTTGCTGTTGCGCGGTCCGTCGTAGTTGTGCCGATGCATGAATGGCAGGCGCGGAGCAAAAATCCACACGCGCGCCAATCCATCACCCAAGCCGCGCTCGTTCCAGCGCGACCCCTCCAGGAATGCGAGCCGGAGCAGCATGTAGACCTCTGGCACGAGCCGCTTGCCGTGCGCGGCGAACGCCTCGGCCAGCTTGAACGGCGGGTTTGTCACTATCGCTGCCACGCCGCCCGGAGCCTCGCGCTCCATGAGGAAGTCGCGGCGCGCGTAACTGTCTGAGCAACCGTAGTCGATCAGATCAGAGGCGATCACCGTGCGGCCTGTCTTGCGCAGCTCACGCACAATCGCCCCAGGGCCACAGGCAGGCTCCCAGACGACTGACGGGATCGACTCCGCCGCCAGCAGCGCATGAACGGCGCACGGCGGTGTCTCGTAGAGATCATTGCCGCGCACGGCAAGCGGTGATCGGATGGTCCCCGATCCCGTCTCGAGACTGCGCATCATCACTGCCCTCCGTGCTTGATGAGGCGGGCGACCCACGGCTCGCAGCCGGTGATCTCCGTGATGCGCGGGGCCGAATAGCCGCGGCGCACCAGCGCCACGACCTCGGGGTGCGCGTCCTGGTAGCGGCGGATGAGGCCGGCGAGCCGGGCGGCCCGGAGGCGCTTACTGTGGTCTTCCGGGGTGAGCGGGGCGGTCATGCGGTCTCCCTCATCGCAAGGGCGGCAAGTCTGTTGCGGCGCTCCAGCATGCTCTCGCCGAGGCGCCGGAGGGCCGCGTTGACGTCGCCGTGCCCGCCGCCGTTGCGCACCAGCGCATAGGCCTCGTCGGATTCGCGCGCGGTCACCTTGCAGCGGTGAATGCCGGCCGCATCGGGCAGAGTGCGCGCCCTGCGGCAGTAGTCCCACAGCGGCGCCACCCAGCCCTCGCGGGCAGCGCACCGGCCAAGTTCGCTCTGGATCAGCCGGTCGGCGATCCTCTGAGCTTCCGCCGACCACTCCGGATAGGGATCGACGATGCCATTCTGGCGGGCGCCCGCAGCACGCTCGCCATCGAGCACACGCTCGCATGCCGCGACGCACTCGGACGGCGTCGGCCATTGCCGGCCGCGGTGCGTGCACAGAACCATGTCGGTCGCCTTCTCGAGCACGGGCTCGCTGTACTTCGCCAGCATCCTCGCCAGCTCATCGAGATAGGCGATGGGGTCGGTGGACTGCGGCGGACCGTAGATCACGCCGAGGCGGGCGAGCATGCGGTTGGACATCTGACCCTCACTCGAACTTGGCTAGAGCCTGTCGGAACTCGGCCATCTGGCGGTCCCGCTCCACCTTCCAGGCGGGCGCGGAGCGATCGCAGGGGGCAGGCGCAACGGCGGCCTTCCCGAGGCGAACTTCGTGGACCTCCGATTGGCGCTTGTCCGCGAGGATGGCTGCCTTGACGACGGCCATCGGGTTCTGCGGCCGGATGTCGTTGGCGACCCAATCGCGGGCGATGACCTCGGCGATCCGACGGGCGCGCTCGGCTGGCATGCCGGCGAGCGAGGCGGTCATGTCGATGGCGGCGTAGTCGAGCCGGAACCACGGACCCTTGATCGCTGTTCCGTTGACGACGACCTCGGGAGAGGGTTCCTCGCGCGTGCGCGTGGCCACTTGCTCAGAGCGAGCAGTAGGATAACTATCTCTATTGGTATCCTTTGTATCCTTTGTATTCCTTTGTACTGTCTGGTTACCCTCTGGTTGACCACTGGTTGGGCTCTGGTTGGGCTCTGGTTTTTCTTCTGGTTGGTAATCGGCTTTGGCGCTCTGATAAATGTCGTAATTGCAAATAGACACGATATTTGCGGTATGGCCGAAGCTCTGGTTGGAAATAGCGATCATGTCGAATTTGACCAGCCGAGAGAAAAATGAACGGACCGCCTGCTCGCCCCAATTCCAGCGCTTGGCCCAATAGGCCCTGCCGGCGATGAATTCGCCGCGCCGTAGGCGGACGATCTTGTTCT
>CAZXRB010000052.1:5530-24480 GCA_964642845.1 uncultured Nitrospira sp. | reverse complement strand
GATACGCCGACGCCTGCCAGCCACGGTTCCAAGCCGCCTTATAGAACGCGTCGTACGCTTCATCCACGCGGCCCAGCGCCCGAAGCGCCAGCCCGCGAGCATAATGCGCCTCGCCGTCGGCCGGATTCGGATTACGCCTTGTCAGCCGCGCCACCGCCCGATCGGCATGCGCCAGCGCCGCCCCCGGCTCGCCCCGGCGATAGTGCCACATCGCCATCGCCGTGTTGCAGCGACTGTCCAGCGGATCGCGCCGAAGCGCCTCGCGGTAGTACGCCGTGGCATCGCGTGTTGCATGGCGGTATTGCTCGAGGTGAAGCCCGGTCACATACAACTCGTCGGCCGACTCGATCTCCGCCGGCGTCAGCGGCTCCGTCGCCGGCTCGATCGGCTCCGCCGCCCGCGCGTCGACCGCCGGCTCATACGCCAGCACCAGTCGCTCAGTCGACCCCTCGCCGCGCTCCAGCAGTTCGAGGCGCAGCGCCGAAAGATCGCCGCGACAGACCGCCGTCTCGATCAGCGGCCCTCCCGGCGACAACGCCCGCTCCCACCGGCCCACCTCCTTTCCCTTCTCCTTGAGCACCACACGTGCGCCGGGCATCTCCCGCGTCACGCACACGCCCACCCGCGCCCGCTTTCCCTCCACCCGCAGGCAGAGCGCCGAGTCGACACTCGCCTTCTGCGCCGGACCGATCGAGCGGATCGGATACCACCGCTGCTCAAATGTCCGCGTCTCACCCGGAAGCAAGAACGAAAAGTCGGGCTGATTGTCCGTAAACACCCCCGCCATCAGCTCGATGTACGGCCCCTGGTCATCGGAAAGGTTCCGGTCCCACGCATAGCCGAAGTCGTGGTTGCCCCACGTCCACTGCTTCTTCCCCGGCGCAACCTGGCGACGCGCCACGTGAACAATCCCCGCCTCGGCCGCGTGGTCATACCCCCCGAAGAAGTCATGCCGGCTGTTGACGATCATGTAACTCGTTGGCACCGGGATGTTCGCATACCAGCTCAGGTCGTTCGGCGGATACTCCCCGGTCGGCACAAACTTCCCCGGCCGCTGCGTCTCGGGCACGCCGCCGTTCGCACGCGATCCATAATCGACGCCGTAATAGTGCCCCTGGGCCAGCGGAAAAGTACTCACCGCACGCTTCGCGTGATCCGCCACACTCCGCACGTCAGGCGGGAAAAAGCTCTGGTACCGCTCGTGGACCCGCGTCGCGACATTCGCCCACCACAAAAACGTCTGCGTAATGTCCGTGCGGTTAACCAGCCTCACCCGCAGTTCGACCACCGCGCGGTCGGGGTGAAGCCGCACGCCGTGCATGCCCTTCATCCGCGTCATCGGATCGTGGTCGCTCATCCACACGGTGATCGACCCGTCGGCGCCTGCTTCGATGCCACCGCCGTTGACGACAACATCGCCCCCGCCGGGCTCACCGCCTTCGACCGCCACCGCCGTCGGCATGAACGTGGCCGGCCGATGGTGCTGCGGCCAGTTGAACTCGATCCCCCCACTCACCCACGGCCCCGCCAGCCCGACCAGGGCCGGCTTGATCACCGGCTGACGATAGACCAGTTCATACCCGCTGGATCGGTCCGTGATGGCATGAATCCGCCCACCCAGTTGCGGCAGCAACATGACCGTCAGATACCGGTTCTCGAGATAGATCGCGTCCCACGCCACGTCCGTTGGCTTGTCGTCGATCCGGTCATAGGTCGGCAGCGGGTAGACCTTGCCGCTGCTGCCCTGATACACGCGCCGATCGAGAAACTGCGGCATTCGCTCCGCCTCGCCCGGCAGATAGGTCGGAATCACCACCCGCTCGCGCCTCACCACCACCCCACCCGCCGCACCCATCGCTCCACCACCCCCGCTTCGCGCCCCGTCTTGACCCTCCCCGTCTCGACCCGCCCCGTCATGCCATGGCACGTCACGCCCCGCCACGACCTCCGCGCCGCGACCACTCCAGCCGCTGACGCTCTCCACAGCGCCGCACGACACGCCCGCCTTCCTCCCGGCCACACTATTTCCGCTCGCCTTCGCCATGGCACAAACCTAGCCCGCGAGCCCGCGCCCGCCCATGGCCCGCCCGATGCATTACATGGACGATCTGATTATCATCCCGTCCTATGCCAGCGACTTCACCCCGGCTGATGCACGGCTTCGCCCACGAGCGGATGATCGTCCTGCCCGAACGCGTCATCGCCTGCACGCTTCGTGAGCCTGCCGCCTGCGGTCTTGCCGTCGCATCGGTCGGACATTTCCCCGACGCCCGATACCACTACATCGACCGACCTGCCGGCGTCCACGAACACGTCGTCATCTACTGCACTCACGGTCGCGGCTTCGCACAGCTCGACCAATCGCGGCTTCCCGTCACGCCCGGGTCTTTGATCCTCCTGCCCCCGGACCGACACCACCTCTACGGCTCCTTCGATGCCTCCACATGGACCATCTACTGGATGCACCTCCGCGGCTCCGCCGTCGAAACCGCGCTCCGCCGCGGCCTCGTGACAACCGCGTTGGGCAGATCTTCCCCGCCGCCCGCGCCTCAGCCACAGCCGCCCGCGCCCAAGCCGGCCCATCCTCCGTCGCCATCGCCTCACGTCATCCACCCCGGCCACGACCTCATGTCGGTCAGCCTTTTCGAGGAGATTCTCACCACCCTCCTCCATCGCCAGTCGCCCCCGGCGCTGCTCCTGGCCTGCGCCGCCGCGCGGCATCTGCTCACCCGCCTGCTCTTCCACGGCACCGCCGCTTCGCAGTCTGCGCCGCATCCGCCCGTTCAGCGTATCGCCGGCGTCATCGAACTGATGCGCCAGCAGCTCACCACCAGCCTGCGCGTCGCCGACCTTGCCCGCGCGGCAAACCTGTCCATTCCCCACTTCAACCTGCTGTTCCGACGCCGCACCGGCCGATCACCGATTGCCTTCTTCAACCAGCTCCGCATGCGCCACGCCGCCACTCTGCTGGCCTCGACCGACCGACCGATCAAGTCGATCGCGCAGGAGCTCGGCTATGACGATCCACTCTATTTCTCCCGCCGCTTTACCGCTGAGATCGGAATGGCCCCGTCCAGATACAGACACGCAACCCGCACCACCCCGTAATCCCCTCGACTCATCTGGTGCACCAAACCAGAAACCCCTGCCGTCAGGGCCGGCAGGGGCGGGTTCTGGCTCATTCGAAACGGCGGCCAATGGCCGTCGATTGCTTATGGCTCCCAGCGCACAAACTGCGTCTGCCGGTTTTGTGCTCCGTCGGCCGCGGCGCTCGTCGGGTCTTTGTCGCCGTAGGTCTCGACATGCAGATCCAGGAACAGGAGATTCGCCTTCTTGCCGTGACGGTAATCCACCCGGTAATCCCAGGGCTGCCCTGCCGACACCGCATCGCCCGACCACCGCCGCTCGAAGACCATGTTCGACGACGAATCGGCAAACCACACGATCGCGCTCTGGTTCTTGAGCTTGGTCACATTCCGCAGCGTCGGACGCGACCCGCTCACCTGCCAGTGCGAATCACGCGAGCTGCTCGCCAGCCACTGGTTGTGCCCATAGAGCGCCAGGTTGCTGAACGGCGTACCGGTCGAAATCCACCGCTCATACGAGGTGGTTTTCGTTCCCTCGGCCGAGCAGAGCATCACATCGGTAAACCCACCAAACGCGCCGGGCTTCCGCAGAAACGGCGCGAGTTCCAGCGTCAGGGGCTGATAGTTGTTGGTCGTCACGGGGAACGACATCGAGGTCGACCGCTGCCACGCCATCGGAAGCACGCCGCGCCGCCCGTCGTGGCTCTGCGCCTGATCGATGTACATGCGCGTCGCGACACCGATCTGCCGCAGGTTGCTCATGCACTGAACCGTCCGCGCCTGGTCGCGCGCCTTGCCCAGCGCCGGCAGCAGCATCGAGATCAACAGCGCGATGATCCCGATCACCACCAGCAGTTCCACCAGCGTAAACCCGCTCCGTCCGCTCACGCCGCGGGTCTGCCCAATCGTCCTTGTCATGCAGTCAGACATGATGCACCTCGTTGTCTCGCCGACTCGTTCTGCATCGGCCGATCGCGGCCCCTGCAGAACATGTTGTTTGCACCCGGCTGGGCAGGTCAACTACCAGCCGATCCGGCCCGTGATGCCCGAGTAGGCACCATCCGGCCACGAAGATATGAACTTTTCGGAGCGTTCCGAACTGCTTGAAGCATGAACGCCCGTCGTCAAACGATCGTCTTCGCCCGCGGCCACGGCGTCGCCCGCCTCGCCGGAGGCGTGACCGACCCCGTCGCCGACCTTCCCTATCGCGCTTTGCAGCGCCGGGCCAACCGACCTCACCGAATTACGCGTCACCAGGTGAGGCCGGATGACCTCCGTGCGGCGCTGGCCTTCGGGCTCACGCAGCCGGTGGATCAGCATCCGCACCGCGACGCTCATCTGTTCCGACACCCGGTTGTCCACCGTCGTCAAAGGCGGCACCAGAAACGCGCTCTCGGGCAGGTTGTCGTTCCCCACCATCGACACATCGCCCGGCACGTTCAGCCCCTCGGCCGCAAAAGCGCACAGCGCCGTCATCGCCGTCTGATCGTTGTGGCAGACCACCGCCGTCGGACGCTCGGCCGGCGGCGCCGCCTTCCACCGACGGGCAAAACGCAGACACGCCGCGTAAAAGTCACTAAACCGGCCCGTATCCGCCTGCCACTCAAACCAGTTCGGCCGAAACAGCCCCAGTTCCTGCAGGATCGGCAACGCCCGGTGATCGAGATTCGGCCCGAGCGGCTGGGTCGCCGAGGTCGGGGCGCACAGCCAACCGATCCGCGTATGCCCCATCGCCAGCAGGTGATGGATCGCCAGGCGATAGCCCGTCTGCTGATCGAGTGTCGCCTCATCAAACTCCGACCCCAGCTCGCTGCCGAACAGCACCGTCGGAATCTGCCCCCCCAGCAGCGCCCGATGGCTCTCCAGATCGCGCATCTCATAGACCGGCCCGAGGATCATCCCCTCGACCGCGTCGGCCAGCATCCGCCGCAAGGCGCTGGCCTCGTGCTGCGGGTCGCCGCCGGTCACCGCAAGCTGGAGTTGAAATCCCATGTGACGGGTCTCACGCTCGACCACGTCGGCAACCCGGGCAAAGAACGGGTTGGACAGGTCTCGGGTCAACATCAGCCCGATCTGTCCCGACCGCCCCCGCGCCAGTTGCTGTGCCGCACGCTTGGGCGCATAGCCCAGCCGCGCCACCGCCTCGTGCACCCGCCGAACCGTCTCGTGGCTATAGCGGCTCGCCCCGTTGCGGTTGAGGATGTCCGACACCGTCGTGACACCCACGCCGACATCCTTCGCCACATGCCGCAGCGTCACCGGCCGTCGACGAGGCGGGGTTGTAGGAAAAATGGCCATAGCCGCACCGCTCAATCATTCGACCCGGAAGTGCACTGGTCTGTCAAAACCGCCTGAGGGAGGTGAACAGTCTGAAGCGGTCTACAGATACTACATCGGAACGCTCCGAAAGGCAATTGTGAACTTTCTTTGCGACAACTCGCCACGCCCTATCGGCCCGCGGAGATCACCGTTACCGAATATCCGGGCAGTATCAGCCCGCTCTGCGTCGCCTCCGACTCGGTCGGGCCCTGATAGGTGACCTGCCTCACCGTCATCGGATCGTTGCTGCCGAGCAGGTCGGCCGCGGTCATCCCGATATCGACAGGATGATCCGCCTTGTTTGCCAGCAGCAGCGCCCGCTGACCGTCTGCCGACACCACCGGCAGCACCTCGAGCAGATCGGGTGTCGATGTCTCGTGTTTGGCGATCTTGCCCACGAGCAGCCGGGGCCCCCAGAGATAAAGATGGGCCGTGTGCCGCACGCGGTTCGACGAATCGATCAGCCCGTAGGCGTTCCCCTTCACGTGCCACACCTGCGCCCCATCGAGCCCCGCGAGCGAGGCCCGGCGGATCACCCCGGCATGGAACACGGCGCCCACCGCATTTTCGTGCCGCCGCTCATAGGGATCCCAGGTCCACTTGACGTTGAACTCCGACAGGTGAACCGGAATGTGCCCCCGACCCGCCGCCGCCGCGGCCTTGTCGACCGACCGCCTCATCTGCCGGGCGTGGCCCTCAAACGCGTTGAGCTTCGAAAACAGCTTCGGGTTGTCGTCATAGATGTCACCCGTGCCGTAGTTGTGATAGGTGACAAAATCGCTGCCGGCCAGCCCGTGCTTGATGAACGAGTCGATCCACTTCTGGTTCGCCCACGTCAGCGCCGGCCCGCCGACCATCGCCTCAGGCGATTCCTTCTTCACCGCCGCCACGGCCAGGTTGTACACGCGCCAGAGGTCTTCCAGCCGGCCGGCCTTGTCATACATGCCCTCTTTTTCGTTGGTGATCTCCCAATACCGCACCTCGCGCTTCACCTCATCACGCATGATGCGCACCAGCTCGGCACACAACTGCGCATAGGCCGCCTCGTGTTCACGCGCGATCATGCCCGAGTCGGGCTCGCACATCCATTTGGGCCACGACGAGATGTTGATCATCACCGCCGAATCCCCGTAAGCCCGCGCGGCGTTGGCCCACACGCTCTTGATCTTTTCCACATCCCACTTTCGCTGGTCTGCGTCGAGCCATTCCTTCGGGAACGATCCCCGGTGGATTCGGATGACCGGGGGATCAAGCCGCTCCATGAAATCGTTAAACCCAGGGTCGCCGGCCGGGCCGGGCTGGTGAATTTCGTAGTCGTTCACACCCCACATCTCCGCTGGCACGGTGCCGACGGTCTGCGACCAGTCGATGCTCACCGTGGCCTGTTGCGCCGCCGCACCCTCGCGCGGCCGATCGGGCGGAAGCGTTGTGTTCGTCGATGCCACCGTCGCGTCTTCAGGCAACACCGGTCCGCCCTCCCCGCCCGGAGCACCCAGCACCACCGCATCGACCGCCACCGCGCCGGCCCCGTCGCCGCGAATAATCCAGATGCCCTTGCCGACCTGTGCCCGGCTGTAGGTGCCCCCGGATGACCATGTCCACTCGATCGGTTTCGACCACACCGAACCGATATCGATCTGCTTGCCCTGATCGTCCACCGTCTTGAGCAGCAGCGGCCCGCCCTTGTGCCTGACGTGAACAGTGAACCGATCACCCGCTTCCGGCAGGCTCACCTGCACCAGCGGCTGCCAGGCCCGGCCGTTTTCGACATACTTGCCACCCAGCGCCTGATCGTCATTGAGAATCTGCGAATCCGACGCGACCGACAACTCGCCCTCGAAAAGCTCGCCCACCGGCCGCGACGGCGCGGCGGCCGAGGCGCCGCCGACAGCTCGACCGACCGGGTCGAGCACCACCGCATCGATCTCGGGCGAGCTCTCTCCGTCGGCGCGCACGATGAACAGCTGTGTGCCGATCGTCGCCAGCGGATACGTGCCGACCTTGGTCCAGGTGTACGCCGGCGGCTTCGCCCAGATCGCACCAAACTGCTTCTGCTGCCCGTCGACCACACCCTTGAGCAGCAGCGGGCCGCCCTTGTGACGCACATGCACAATGTAAGACTGCGCATCCTGCGGAATATCGAGTATCACCAGCGGCTGCCACGCGCGGCCGTTTGTCACCACCTTGCCGCCCGACGCGTCGCCGCGCTCGACCGCCTGCGAATCGCTGCCGGTCACCGCTTCGGCCTCGAAGAAATCCCCCGCCGGCACCTTGCCGGCACCGTCCGGCTGACCATCCGCCGGCCGCGCTGTCGACGCCGCCCCACCGGCCGGGGTCTGCGCCCAGGCCGCCGAACGCCCTTCGCCACCGCCCCAGCCCAGAAAACCCGTCACGGCCCCGCCGCCAGCGATCAGACCGGCAACCACGAGCGCCAGACCGATCCCGCGCGAACCCGCCCGGCCGCCGCGGGCAAGCCGCTTGCGCTTCGCCGCGCCGGGAGCGGCAGAGGTCGTCGCAGCCGCCGATTGGTGCGCCGCCAACTGATCCGACAGTTGATCTGCCGCCGACTGACAAGCCGTCGTCCCATCTGCCGACCGATCCGCCGACAGCCCCGCCCCAAACTCGACCATACGCCGTTCCGCCATTGATGCCTCCAGGCCGAAATGTCCAGACCGCTCGATCCGAAATGAAATGCCTGACGTAGTATACGCCTAATCGGAGCGTTCCGACAAGCCGATTTTCCGACTCCCCGCTTTCCCGCCGCAGCCCCGTCGGCGTCGCCCGAGCAAGGCGCTCACGGCCCCGAATCCTAACAGGACCCTACCAGCACTCTCGAAATCGCCGGCCACACGCCGGATCAGCCGTACGTCGAACGTGGCAGTGCCTAACGTTTCACGACCTCAACGAGCCATGACGACGGCTCTTTCGACATGCGTACGCTGACCGGCACGAAAGCCTCGACCACCTTCGCGTTGGTCACGGTGTGAGAAGAGGGCTCAGTCGTGCGGAACCCGCCGCCGCCTGCCAGCGCGAGCGGGATGAGAAGCTGGTCCGCCAGAAACGAGCCCACCGGCACATTGGCGGCCAGATACTCGCGATACAGCCGACACGTATTCTCGCCCACCGCCTCGGCGCTGACCCCCTTCATTCCGACGCCGGTGAACACCTCAGTAATGTGCTCCCACTCGCTGAACAGCATCAGCACGTTGCCCGGCCCCCACTCTTCGGGAAGCTGGCGAATAACGCGCCGCTCTTCCGGCCAGCCCAGCAGCAATCCGACGCGTTCGAGCTCCCGTTTGGCGATCTCCCCCGGCAGTGCCGCCACCAGCGCCCTAGCCTCACCGCCGATCTGCTGCCCGCGCTCCAGCAGGCTGATCGGTGCGAGCCTCTCGGCCGGGGCAATCGCAACGCTGACCCGCCCCCCACCCGCGGGATAAAAGCCGGCTCTCTCGACCGTCAGCCCGACGACGGCGCCCATCCGGCGCAGCACCGGCAGGAATGCCCGCTCGACGAAATCCGTCGGCGGCGCGTAAGGGTTATGCGTCCCACCCTCCAGCAGCACGGTGCTCGAGGCCCCTGCCGTCAGCAGCGCGGGCAACACGGTCTGCAGCACCAGCATCGTGCTGCCGGCCGACCCGACCGCAAAGCGATGGTCACCCGCAACCACAGGTCCTGGCGAAAAGCTCAACGTCGTCGACCCGATATGCGCCCCCAACACCTTCGCCCCGCAGATCGCTGTCGCCGCGTTGACACATGCAAGGTGCTGTCTCATCAGCCCCGGCTTCTCACGCTTCGCGCGGATTTTCTCGATCCGGAAGGGCCGCCCCGTGACCATCGAGAGCCCCAGCGCCGAACGCAGGATCTGCCCGCCGCCCTCGCCTTCTGAACCGTCAAGAGAAATCATGACATCCTTCAGGCCCACGGGGCCGACAACCCGCAACCCGCAACCTCGTCTCAGCATCGTGCACAGCGACGAGTGTTTGAGCGACTTGATGCTCTACCCAATTGAGCTACCACTTTCGTGGGCGGGGATCGAACCCGCAACCGTCATGTAATCGCCCATGCATTCGCGTTGACACGACACGTCAATGCGTGTGAACAAGGTATCGACGAAACTGATCGCGCTCTTCCTCTGAGCTACAGCCCGCGGTTGCCACCGTTGGGCTGGTGGGACTCGAACCCACGACCTCGGCTTTTGAAGCATGTAGTTCCGCCAGCATTTCCCACGCAATGCGGCTGGAGGGACTCGAACCCCCACGGGCAATGCCCGGGCGCTTCTGAGGCGCCCTCGTCTGCCGTTCCGACACAGCCGCGTCGCCGATGCGACCAGATTGGGTCAGACAACCGGAACGTTCGTTCCGAACCGGTGTGTTGCCTACACCATCGCCGGCGCTTGCCGACGAGCGGGAGTACCAGCCCGCCTTCCCGGCTCCATGTAGTCCGACCGAGCATTCGCGATCGGCGGCTTTTCACGCTGAGGGCACCTGTGCGTTCAGTTCGCCCAGGTCCGGCATTGTCTTGCGCAGTCGGGTCAGGTCGGTCACCGCCTGCACATTCCACCGCTCGACCTCCCGCCGCATCGGTGCGAGCAATTCCGCCTCAACCGTTTCGAGCAGTTGGTTCCACAGATCAACTGCCTCGCGCAGCATCTCGGTCGGCACCGTACGCGTCGTGGTCCTTCGAAGAGACCAGCCCGCTCCGCTGGGACGAACGCTCGACAGCACCTTGGTGCTCACGGCGATGCCCAGCGTCGCCAGCTTTCGGTCGGTCCGCTGTTTCGACTCCCATGTGGCCGATCGTTCGGCGAAATTGACGAAGCTGAAGATCAGGTTGTCCATCTCCCAGTCCCAATAGTCGCACTGGGCCAGGAACTGCAGCCGGACAGGCCTGGCCGATGCGTTGGAGAAGAACCGCAACGCGCCGATCAGCGCCTCGGCCCGCATCACGAGATAAATCGACACCTTCGTATTGGTCTTGGCCATGGTTCACCTGCCTTCGGCTTTCGCTCTCTACCGCGTGTGCAGCCAACGGATGACAACATTGCCCGGAGTGGCCTCCGGCCCAAAGAGCGGCGCGGGTCCGCCCCTGCCCGCGCCGCCCGATCTGAATGGACCGGATGGGATTCGAACCCTCGGCCTTCGCCATGTACTCCGAAACGCATTCCTCCGTTGACCACGCATCTGCAATCACGAGTTCCTTCTTTAGCGTCAGCCGGACGACAAGTTGATCGCGGAGACCCAACATGTGTATATGTAGTCCCTCGCTGCATTCGACCGACTGATCATTCCGCGACGGTAGCGTCAGCCGCCGCCGCGGGGTAAAGACTTCTATATTCGAACCGCCTCGATCACGCCGACCCAATGTTCGGCGGATAGAGAGCCCTCTGTGAACGCCGTAATCACCT
Source organism: uncultured Nitrospira sp. (assembly GCA_964642845.1). Taxonomy (GTDB): domain Bacteria; phylum Nitrospirota; class Nitrospiria; order Nitrospirales; family Nitrospiraceae; genus Nitrospira_D. Next base: position 13,671 of record CAZXRB010000052.1, on the reverse strand, counting down.
CAAAAACGCCGTCGCTGAATCCACCGATGTTCAACACGTCGTTGTGGCCGCTGTCCACCGCCTGCACCGTCGAGTACGGCTGAAGGTCAATGCACGCCATCCGCGCCGACGGGTTACGCGCCTTGAACTGCGACCATTCATCCATCATCGCAGTTGCATGGCCGGCAGCCTTGTCCATCCATGACTGGTTATCCGAGACATAGATGATCAGGTCACCTTCGGCCTTGCGGCCGTTGAGCAGCCGCAGCGGCGCCGAGCAGTTCGTTCCGCCCGACGGCAGCGACGCGAGCCTATGGGCGTTGGTCATCACCGAATCCCTCGGGTTGAGCGTGACCACAACCGCTTCGTCGGAGAACGGGATGACCTCGGTCGCCCGGTTCGTCCGAAGAAAACAAGCCGCCACCAGCGCCGCGACATCACGGCACGTCGCGGCCGACGTCGCCCCCTTGCGGTAACCCGTCACCGGTGAATCCATCGAGCCGGAGATGTCGGGGAACACATAGACCTTCCCATTCACCGCCGGCACATTCCGCGTCGCCACCTCCATCGCATCCTGCAGCGCCTCACGCACTGCGCGGGGCAGGTTCGCGCCTGCGTGCTTGTAGGCCAGCAGCAGCTGGTACGGCAACGCCCGAGCCCGCTCGATCGCTTTCGCGTCACGCAGCCGATCGGCGATCTTGCCGACCATGCGCGTATCGTCCAGCACGCCGTGCCGCATGAACGTGTTGAGGTTCATGCGCGTCATCTGCCACGAAGCGTTGCGAGCGATCTGCTTCCAGTGGGCCGGAGTCAGGGCAAGCCCAGTCAGCATCTGGAACGGCACATCCGGAGCCGACACGCGCTTGCCTGCCTTGAACGCTTCGAGTTCCTTCACCACCGTCGGCAGCGCCGAGTGGTCATGCGCCTTGCCCAACAGGTAGCCGTACAGCGCCGCACGCGACGCCGTCGTCGGCTTGGGATGCACCATCCGGATCACATCCGCCAGGCTCGGATCGTTGCCGACCGATGCGCGGAACAGCTGCTCGTCGGTACGCTTCTCGAGCCACTGACACACCAGCCGCTTAGGCAGTGTGCCCAGGCTCTTACGCATGACGACACCCGACCGCATGATCTGGACGAAGTTCCGCAGCATCCGCCCGTCATCGATCACCCGATCGAAAATCTCCGCCAGAAGGCCAGGCGACATCACCGACAAAACAGCACACAGAAGCGCCGGCATATCCTTCATCTGGCCACGCGTGCGGGCATACAGCGCAACCCGCGCCACGTACTCGGGCGTCATGTCCTTCGCCGTGCACAGATCCATCACCGTCGAAAGCTGCGTCTCGGCCGACGCGTAGAACGTGCCGTTGAGGCACCCGGTCACCGCGTACTGCGCCAGCGCCGCCTTGGACTCCAGCCGATACGCCTTCCCGCCAGCCTCGTTGATCGCGTCCGCCGCAGGCGTAAGCCGCCCAGCCATCGACCCGAACAGTGTCTTGTTCGCCATGTCATCTCCTTGATTCGACAAGCGAGCTAAGCGACAGCGATGCCACGGCCGAACTCGCGCGGACTCAGAACCGCCTAAACACAATTAAATAGGTAACTTACGCGAAAATAATCGACATCAGCCGCCGTTCGACGGCTCGGCCATAATGTTGTCATTTCTATCCTTCCGTATAAGCTTTGATCATGTCGGATAAGGCAAGTCACAAGCCGGTCGTCGTCATCGGGCTGCTCGGCCCCGTCCTCGATAACGGCAGAGGCCCCGAGCGATGGGAGCGCTGGCGGCCCACCGTCGCTCTCTGTCAGCACGACGATCTCCTGGTCTCACGGTTTGAGCTGCTCCACCAGCGGCGGTTCTCCACGCTCGCCCAGGGCGTCTGCGCCGACATCGCCGCGGTCAGCCCCGAGACCACCATCAACTGCCGGTTAATCGACTTCGATGACGCATGGGATCTCGAAACCGTCTACGGCGCACTCCTCGACTTCGCCCGCGCATACGACTTCCGCCCCGACCACGAAGACTACCTCATCCACATCACCACCGGGTCGCACATAGCGCAGATCTGCCTGTTTCTGCTCACCGAGGCACGCTATCTCCCCGCTCGGCTCATCCAGACCTCGCCCCCAAACCGCCACCACCCCGGCCCCGGCGCCTTCAGCATCGTCGACCTCGATCTCTCGAAGTATGACCGCCTCGCCAACCGCTTCTCGACCGAGGCACGCGAGAGCGCCTCTTTTCTCAAGAGCGGCATCGACACCCGAAACAAGGCATTCAACCGTCTCATCGAGCAGATCGAGCAGGTCGCCATCGGATCGCGCTCACCCATCCTGCTGACGGGCCCCACCGGCGCGGGAAAGTCACAGCTGGCCCGCCGCATCTACGAGCTCAAGCACCAGCGACGCCAGATCGAAGGCAAGTTTGTCGAAGTGAACTGCGCCACCATCCGCGGCGACAACGCCATGAGCGCGCTCTTCGGACACACCCGCGGCGCTTTCACCGGAGCCGTGGCAGAGCGGCCCGGCCTCCTCCGCGCCGCAGACAAAGGCATACTCTTCCTCGACGAGGTCGGAGAGCTCGGGCTCGACGAACAGGCCATGCTCCTCCGCGCCATCGAAGAACGCCGGTTCCTTCCGGTCGGGTCAGACAAGGAAGTCCGCAGCGATTTTCAGTTGATCGCAGGCACCAACCGCGATCTGTCGGCCGCCATTCGCGATGGCTCGTTCCGCGAAGACCTCTACGCCCGCATCAACCTCTGGACCTTCCGACTGCCCGCACTTCGTGAACGACTCGAAGACATCGAGCCCAACCTCCGCTATGAACTCGACCAGTTCGCCCAGCGACAGGGAAAGCAGGTGACCTTCAACAAAGAAGCCCGGGACGCGTTCCTCAAATTCGCCACGGCCCCCGATGCCTCGTGGACGGGCAACTTCCGCGACCTCAACGCCGCCGTCACGCGCATGGCCACACTCTCCGCCGGCGGTCGCATCACGACCGCCGTCGTCGAAGATGAAATCACCCGCCTCCGCGCCGCATGGGGGGCACCCCGCTCGGCCGACCATTCCTCGGATGCCCTGGAATCCCTGCTTGATCCGCAATCACTCGCCCTGATCGACCGCTTCGATCGCCTTCAACTGGCACAGGTCGTCCGCGAATGCACTCACTGCCGAACCCTCTCCGAGGCCGGCCGACGCCTCTTCGACGTCTCTCGCCTGACCAAGCAGAACCCCAACGACGCCGACCGCCTCCGCAAATACCTCCTCCGCTTCGGCCTGGACTGGGACCAGATCCGCAAAGCCTGACACGACGCCGCACCTGACCGACCTGCCGAGATCGCCGAACACGACGAGCGAGACCTAGCCGCTACGTTCCATTGAAGGACGCTCTTGCTTCCCAACACCAGACGATTCCACGGAGAGTATCTCGCCGCTCGATAGCACACCTCACTCACGAAGCAAGCCGGCCCTGACCATATCCGCGCCGTAGGTTCTCAGGAGCCGCTGAGCTTCCCGAGTAGCCTCCCGGGCCGTTTCCGGCATGTCATCAAAGCGCATTCTATCCACGCCAGAAACATCGTTGAGAAGCGGACGATCGTTGAACCTATTCGGTTGCCTAAGCCACTGTGAGAGCCGAATAAGCCCAGCTTTGCTGTCCTCCAGCGCACCATGATTCCAAAGCCCGCTCAGCGAGACGGGCCCCGGGACATCGCTCGTTCCCCTGGGCGCCCCAGGAGGTTGCTTCATTCCACTTGCGAACAGCGGCGACAGCAACTGCCGAGTACGCGGGGCTGCAAGAACCGAATCGGCAGCATGCTTGGGGATCGGAAAGGACGTCCCGCTGGGAGGCGGGGGGGCAGGAACAGTCCCTGACGTCCTTGGCGCACCGTTGGAATTCCTGGGTGCCCCAGCCGGTGACTCGCCCGAAGAGACTTTCTCCCATCGGACCGAAGCAAACACTAGAGGATTCGTTGGGTCCGCTCCTTTTTGAATCTCCAGATACACAGACTCAGTGTGTTGATTCCCAACAACGCCGCTGATAAGCCAGCGTTGGGCCGCCACACTCGCGATGGGCGAATGAGAATCTCGCCTAACTCGCCAGTCATTCCAGACAATATCGAAGAGCGTAGCGCCCGCGCTTCCGAGCCCCTGCTTCTGAACTCGCTCGAAATGCGAGTCCGTAAGAGCGACAACACCCTTTAGCTCGGAGCCTTCACTTCCACTGCCTAGCCGCACCCTATGGGACAAAACCGAGTCGATGTAGTATTTCCCCTCTACCTGACCCATTCGCATCCAGCGATCTACCCAGATGACCTGAGGATATTCGTACGAAGGCTCACGAATTCGAGACGCGTCAGGCCCATAGTCAATGGCGACATGATAGATATCGCCTTGCTTCGCCCATGAGGCCCACGCGCGGTGCGCTGACGGATCAAGAACAAGATTGGGTAGTTCCGCAGGTAGCGAAACTCCCGCGGTGAGTGTAATGGAAAAGTGGCTGGCGTCTGACTCTTTTGAAGGCATCCCTCGTGCAGGTCCACTAAGGACGATTCCGAGCGGCGTGACTTGGCCCTCAACTGGTCCAACGTCAGTCCATCCACCCCACACAAACATCGCCAGTTCGCCGGACACTCGCGAATCACTGATGGATCGAATCCTTATCGACGATCGCACCGCTCCAAGCCCATCTGCTTGGCGGCGAACACTGTACACCTCGATTGACCGGCCCGGCCTCGCCCAATCTGCCAAGCGATCGCGATACTGACGATATGAATTCAGCGCGTCGGCCACCTGGATATCGGCGGGATCAAGCGCCCCTCGCTTCAGTCGCCACCGCCACCACTGCTCTGACTCAGATGCTCGGCCTGTTCGAAGCAGGTACGCGGAGACTTTCCGGCAGACGATCGCATCAGGCAGCACTTCGCTATCTTCCATCGACCTGTATGCGGCAACCAACACCTCAATTCTTGCAATCCGAACAGGATCGTGCCCGCCAGCCGCTGCCGGCGCTTGATCAGCGGTACCGAACTCGACCGCTACGGATAATGCATTGCGCCGAACACTAGGACTGACTGCTTCGTCGGGAGCATTGTACAACACACGCTCCAAGTACGGGACGTCCTTACGCCCAGCTTGCACAGCCTTAGTGACTAGTTCTAATGAAGCGTCTATAGAGAAGGGCAGCGGCGCATCTGCGGCGAGCCGTTTGTTGCCTCGAAGCGTCTTGATTGCCAGCAGTGAGATCGATGCTGAGTTCTCGTCCATAGCCGCTGACGAGAGGTTCTCAAGCACACGGACGCGCGTACTCTGCCATACCTGATCGGACTTGACCATCTCGCCGAGAAGCTCAGCAAACGTAACCTCAGTGTTGATTGCGTTTGTTTGAAGCCACTCCGGCGTTGTTGTCGCACCCGCGAGTGCCGCGGTTGCATTCGCGACGGCACCTCTGGCTTCGGGACTTATTCTCTCGATTAACTGCAGCTGCTGCGTAGCTTTCGATGCGGAGCCGAGGCTGGATTCTCCCGATCTGGCAATGTCCATGCAGAGGTCGCTATAGAACTCGCTATCAAAAGGTCCGTAGAACTGCAGCAGAAGCCCGATGCTCTCAAGCGACTCGTGCAGTCCTAAGGTCGTAGCCGCCCTCAAACGCTGCGATGCCTCCGCTTTGATATGCGACCGCCAAGTAGTACCCACTCCTCTCTTCTCGCAAACATCAGCAAGCTCTCTAAACATTGACGACGCTCGCAAACTGTTCTCAGGGGAGCGCGTGTTTGACGTAACGATGTCGGCCACTGCGGTCGCGAGTAGCTTTACGCTGTCTTCAACAGCACCTGTGCTGGTAGGGTTCCACGCAAGAAATAGATCCATTGCCTCCCGAACAGAGTTGACATCGACTTGACGACGCTGAAGTACCTTCCTAAACCTGATGTCCCATAGCCGATCAGGCCCCTTCGCTCCGGCCAAGATATCGATTCGGCCGTCAGCGCCTCTGTGACATGCGTCATGGAAGGCAAGGAATTCGTCAGGTACACTCGTTTGACTGGATTCGAATTGCATCGCTCGATCTATCTTCGGAATGACGCTCGTGCGAACCTCATGCCATTGTGCGCTGGAGCGAAGGCGGTCGAGCCAGAAGGGAGCAGCCGCCCAATCTCGATCACTCAGGATGCCTTCGAATACCTCAACATACGTGTCGGCTGGCAGTCCGCTAGCGCGGCTACCGATAACGGCATGCGCGATAGTTTCCTGCACGGCTTGTCGCGTTTGCGCTGGGGCTCCTTTGCCCGCCAAGCCGATCCAACGTGACGCTACTGATGGGCGTCCACACAGAATGGCAAGTTCAAGCTCCAGCGACGCAAGCCGTATAGTTTCCGCAGATGCCTGACCCCGGCGTAAGTCTTCGACTACTGTTGACAATGAGGTCAATGCCGCATCGTATCGGCTTTGGACGAACGACTTGTCCATACCCGGACGTAGATCGGGTGAATTGGCGAGCTCATATGCCACGTCCTGGAGCAGCGGAGAAGGACTCCGCTCCTCGACCAGAAACCATCCACAGCGCACGTTGAAGGGAGCGGCAGTCCTTGGCAACTCGCACCGGGCCCAAGCCTCTTGCGCAAAGACTGAGTCTTCGATCGCAGAAATGAGGGTCGTCAAGATAGAACGAAACTCGGATGTACGGAGTTCACGGGATAGCACCCCCAACCGCTGTGCGTCTCGTGCTTCGATCGCGGCCTTTGCGAGGGGCGAGAACACATGCAATGCCGGCCCCTTGAGCCAGTCCTTGCCAGAGCCTTGGCTTGGGTGCCATCCATCGAGTGCGGCGATTATTGCTCGCGCGACTACCTCCATTTGCGCAAGCTCGGATGGCGAACCTGCGACCTCCAGTTCGTCGCCTATCTGTTTGAAAAAATCGTCTACTTCGGTGTTCGTGTAACGGGCTTTCGCGAAGGCTTCCCGGACAACTGAGCCCGCCAACATAGGTGTGCTTTTTGCTTCGGCTGATCGGAGAATGTCGCCGGCTTGCTCTCGGAAAACCTCGATAAACTCGTTCCGAAAGGCGGGTTTCGCAGTCCGCTTCATCACGTTGAGATAGAACCAACGCTCGATCTTTGTATGCGGGTCGCCCTTTATTAACTCCTTGTCTTTTAACAGCTCCGTCGCAGCCTGCTCGGCCAGAGATGCGCCTGACTGTGAACTTGGCCAGGCATACCAAACCAACGTTGCTACCAGCACAGGCACGATCACTAGCAGAATGACTCGCTTGATCATGATGATCACCAAGTGTCCTTGAACATATAGTCCTTGAGGTGCACAGTTCCTGTTCGCTTGAATACTGTGGGGTCAAACTTTACACAGAACAATTGCTCTCCCCCGCCCCGAAGCGGCGGACTCTTGCTTGATTGGGAAAGCAACTGAGCCATCCGAAGCTGAGCCATCGAGAGCTCGCTCGGATTCTCGTCTTTGCTGCCTTGAATCGGGCCCGTCCACGTACGGTCTTTGGGAGGCGTATTCGGCTTATACAGATGCATATCCGAACAAACCGATCGCACCATAATGATGTCGGTCTGAATTGTATACTCGCGTATTTCGGTCGGCATACGATAGCCGAACTCCCCCCTTATGCCCAAGAAAGCGCCGGTTGGATCGCGATCGAGCTGCTCCGCAGATATAAACCAGCGTCCGTCTGGCTCACCATCAAACCTTAGCTGATAAACTTTTTCACCGGCCCTTCGGATCTCAATATAACCGTCGTGTTTGTCGCTGGCACCACTTATCTGGTTGGGCTCGCGCTCTCTGCCTACCAGACGAAAGTACTCTTCCATCGCTTGCGTTCCGTTCATGGAAGGCGGCGGTTCATCTCCGCCGCCGCCAGGGGGTTCACCTGCGCCACCACCCCCGGCAACAGCCGCTGCGGGTGCACTGCCTGGCGAATGTTGAGCTCCTTCAGCATGTTCCTTGGCGGCAGTCCCCTCATCCAACTCCTGACTTGATGGTGAGTTTGCACGTCGTTCCGTATGGCGCTGGTCTGCCTGCCGTTGTTCGGTCTGGCGTTGCTCGGTGTTGCGCTGCTCTGCCTGGCGCTGGTCTGCCTGCCGTTGCTCGGTCTGGCGTTGCTCGGTGTTGCGCTGCTCTGCCTGGCGCTGGTCTGCCTGCCGTTG
>CAZXRB010000052.1:5197-5430 GCA_964642845.1 uncultured Nitrospira sp. | reverse complement strand
GGTCTGCCTGCCGTTGTTCGGTCTGGCGTTGCTCGGTGTTGCGCTGCTCTGCCTGCTTGGACTCGATTCGCTGCTGCTGGTCCATCCGCTGCTCGGGTTGCCGCTGTCCCCCGCGTTGTTCAACATGACCTCGCTCAGTCTGCTGCCCAAGGCTCCGCTCCGATTGTTCTCTCGGGCGTTCTTGCCTCGGCTCTCGCTGCTCCCTGGCCGCTTGACGCCGAGGTTCGGGGCCG
>CAZXRB010000052.1:0-5097 GCA_964642845.1 uncultured Nitrospira sp. | reverse complement strand
CGGTCGGTCCCCGACGTGCCCTTCTTCTCCGCATCACCCTCCTTCCGACGCTCCGTCTGCTCCCTGGCCGCTTGACGCCGGGGTTCGGGGCCGCGGTCGGTCCCCGACGTGCCCTTCTTCTCCGCATCACCCTCCTTCCGACGCTCCGCTGCAGGCTCAACTACACGAGCCTTAAGCTGATGCTCCGCCACCACGGGCCTTCGCTCCGAAGGCAATCCGGCTTTCGCCTCAACGGGGACCTCAGCTTTCGGCCTAGCACCTCGACTCTCCCCCTGCGAACCGCCGTGCCCGCCCTTCTTGGCGGTGTCCACTCTTTCCGGTAATCGCGGCGTCGCCTCGCTCGCTTTCGGGCCTTGGCGATCCACTATGCTAGTCGTCTTCCGATCTGCCTGAGCCGCTTGTGCCACTTCCCGCGGAGGCGGCTGCCGAGACTCGCGGGCACCCAAGGCCGCGGGTGACTCCGGACGCTTGGGCTCTGCCTCCTTGGGGCCGCGGGCCTGTGCATCCACGACACTCCCTGCCCTATACTCAGCACGTACAGCTTCCTTAGGCGGTGTGGCTGGCGCGCGTAGATCCTTGAGGTCCCCTCCCGAGCCGGATCCCTTGCCTGACTTCGACTCGATTGGGGGCGGCCGAACCTCAGCCCGCTTCGTTTGCTCAATCATCCCGTTGACTCCTCAGGTCCCTTGTTGACGATACGGCTCGCGGTTTCCCTCAACCAAAGAGTATCGAATAACTCTCGATCATCCGCTCGGAGAGTAAGCTTCCACCCCTTCCCCTGCACAGCGTCCACCATATGGACGAAGAGGCACCATCCAGCGTGAAGAATGTCATCCTCGGCCAAATCCGACAGTACCGGAAGTGCCACCTTAACTCGCGCGACACCGAGTCCGATGATCGACTCGTCTGACGCCTGACCAACCTGTTCCCTCTCTTCCTGCACGTGCTCAAGCCACTCCGCGGCTGCCGTCTGCCCGTCCTGCTCTGACATTATCCAGAAAACGCCGTCTCTGAAGTCACACTGGCGCCTGCAGAGTTGGCAGCCGTTCCGTGGGAACGGTGAGTTCTGACCAGTCCCCTGAACGCTTGCGGGGGCCGTTGTCGACATGTACTGCCGGACCTCCGGATCGTTGACTTTTGTCTTGAACCCTAATCCTACGAATTTAGTTTGGGCAAGCTTCCACTCGGCCGTGCTCTCCGGAGGCATGACCGGAAGGTCTTTGCCATCTGGGTAGTATTTGTCCACGCGTACGAACGTTGCCTTCTCAAGACCTGTCCTAAAGACCGCTGCGTTTCCAGGCGGCAACTTGCCGAGGAAGTCCCGCTGCTCGTTCTCCATAATCATCGCGTTGGCAACTGCCTTGCGGTCCTCTCCGTCGCGAAGCTGGTGCGCAATCTGCAAGTTGGTGTTGCGCATCGCATCACGCGCCAGCTTGGTCGGACTCTGGTCCGCGATAATAAGACCCTCTCCCAAAGCACGGATCTCGGTGAGCAACGAACAGAACGCTTGAACCGCCTTGTGGCGTGCATCCCCGCTCGCCGCGTCCGGACCGGCGTTCGACCCGACCTCCTCCAAGATATTGTGCGCTTCTTCGACCATCGTAACGTGAACAAGTGATCCATCCGTGCTTCTGTGAATGTCGCGATACTCTCGCAGAAGCGTGAGAACAAACATCGTCACCAAGGCCTTATCATCGAGATTGAGATCATTCATCTCCAGCACTGTCGGCCAGCGAAACAGCTCCTCAGGTGCCGGTTCACTTAACTGAACACCGAACATCGACCCTTTACTACCGATGAGCAAGGGACGAAATCGGCCAACGAGGGCGGCCTCAAGGTTGGCCAGCACCTCACCTTGATAGTTCCGACCTGAGAGTACCTGCTTGACCTCCTCCACAAAATCAACAAGCTCAGGAAAGCGACGACGCTGGCCCGCTGAGTAGATGTCTGTGAGGCGCCACCCGAATCGCTCGTAAACATTCTGCAGGCTCTCCGCGATTATTGAGCCAGACGGACCGACCGGCGGGATCGCTGCTTCAAAGCATGTCTGAAGCCGGTTCAAATGCGCCTCCACACGCACTCCGGGGATTAACTGAAAGGGATTGAGTCGGAATGGAACGCACGTTTCGTTGCCGAGCGTGTAGATCCTCAAGACACCACGGAACTGAGGTACGCCAATCAGCCCTCGATACTCCTGCTTTGCAGACTCAATGACCAGAAACGGAATGCGTATCGGGTCGGCCCACAACCGGTGAAGAAGTTGAAGGACTGTGACTGTCTTTCCGCTACCCGTAAAGCCAGTGATCAGCGTGTGCTTCGTGAGGTCCTTTACCGGCACAAATGCGGTGCCGCCAGAGTGGTACTCACCGATCCGGATGGTGCCCGGTGGCGAGACCTCCATTCGTGCCCCAGGATGGAAGTCCGGCGAGAGCTGTCGCACGCGGACCCCGGGCACTCCACCGCGAACGCTGACGGGGAGGCGAAACACGGTCGCTGCTCCTTGCGCGTCCGCGAGATCCGCAAGTCGAAACAGAACGCCAGCGTTCGCGGGTTCTTCAAATCGCAACCGCTCGTACTGACGTCGTGCAAATGATTGGAACTGCTCCGCACCACTTTTCATTGACGGAAAGAGCACGGTGGCACCAGCCGGCAACCGGTCATCTTCCTGTTGCGGTCGTTCAAACGCCGGCTCGTGAACAAGCGACTGGACAGCTCCGGCAAGGCTGAGGGCCACATCAGGATGTTCAATGGGCGCAGCACAGTGCACCGTGACCATGAATGGCGCCGCCGACAGGCGTCGTAGGTTGGCGAGATAAAGCCGGCCGGCTAGACCAGCCGCAGGATCCGCGACTCGGGTAGATGCGGATACGAATGCCTCCTGCAAACTCTGATCCGCCGCTGTCTGCGCTTCACGAGCCATCAGCGAAAGCCAACGTAGCTCCATGGGACGCAGCCGAGTCGGCTCCAAGTAAATTGTGAGGGAGCACGGAACTGGCTGCGAAACAAGGCTTTCCATCGGAAGCAAGAAGGGCCCACCTGGTCCCCACCAAGGATAGACGACACGGGGGGTCTGCCACTCCTGCGCGCGAATACCACTCCACTCCCCACCCTTGCGGGAAATGTCGCCGGCGCGCTTCTCCGGGACGGTCCACAGACTCCAACTCTCGTGCTGGCGGACCTGCGCGATGACGGGGGCACCGAGACTGGCAGTCTCGTCAAGAACCTCGCTTGAGACGATTCTGGAACAGTCCTTCAGTCGGTGGGCGCGGAGAATCACATCCAGTTCGGATTGAAGACGGGGCGAGTCTTCTGGCCGATGTGCTGCGCACAGGAGGAAGATGGAGATGCGCCCTTCGGCTGCGAGATAGCGCAGTGCAAATGTGGCACGATCCTGCCATTCCCATAAACTGCCCGACAACTGAACCCAACGGGCTGCGTACTCGCGCAGACGTTCCGCTGGATTCTGCCCCGTGAGCGTGTGGTCGGTCAGAAAATCGGGTAAGGGGTCAATTTGCCAGATCGTCAGCGCGTCAGTTGCCATGGCGATGACCTAAAGCTCCAGACTGAGACTTGCCCGAACAGCTACTTCGCCAGCGGGATGAGATCTTCCTTGCTGATCCCCATCTTTGTCTGGACCTCTCCGAGCGCCTTCACGACCGCGCCGCTGTGGCTTTGCACGGTGCTGGCGAGATTTTCCGGCGTCGGCCAGCTCAAGAGCAGGCAAAAGTAATGAATCCATGCACGTGGCGCGAAGATTACCCCAACCCATCCCGCCAGCCCCAAGAGGGCCGGAATGGCACCAACACCAGTGAAAAACAGCTTTGGGTCGGCTTTGAACAACTGCCATGACGACCATGGCTCTGCAGTGTAGGCAGAAATGGCTTCGAGCTTTGCGGGAAGTGACTCGTTCTCGGCTAGCAACTCAGCCTGCGATACCTCCGCATCGATTGCGGGGCACTTATCTCTCATGGCGGAGATATTGCGATGGATGGTCTCGCTGAAGACTTTACGGGCCACCTGCACCATGGCCACCTGCTGCCAAAACTGATCGTCGAAAAGTCGGCTCCCCATATCTCGGGTCAGAGCCTCTTGTTGACGGGAGAGAGCTCGTTCTACCTCGGAGAGTCGCGGCCTCTCGTCGTCGCGGACATGTGCCAAAACTCGTAGGTTGAAACCGTTGCCCGCAATTACAGATGCCGCGTGAACCAAGTCTCCGTTGTTTATGTAGTGGGCGAGCATCGCTTGCGTGTCGACGGGGAGCTCAGGACTACCATCGCTAAACTTCCCGAAGGAAATGGTCGGAGCATACTTGGCCGCAAAGTCTGAGACCCAAGCGCTCCGGAGGCCGGTATTCGTTACCGCAAACCAAGCCAAGGAGGCCAGAACAATTGCTGCCGCAACGGATAGGACACCGCTACGAAGGACCGCCGCGAGCGTCGAGACACTCTGACGAACCGAAACGAACAGATCGTCACCCTGCCGCTGGAAAATCACATCCGTCGCGACGGTGTGTCCTGGCTTGATTCGCTGGAGTACCCGCAGATTTCCCAAGATATGCTGACTCTCTTCCAAGGCCCAGACACGGCCGATCGTCAGCCGTGGGTCGCCAGATACTTCAGACCGCAGCCTGTCGCGAAGCTCTTCCAGGCGGTGACCCGCATTCCGAACTAGGAACGTTGGCAACTCCGTGGGTGGCGAAGGCCAGTTGCTCCATATAAACAGCTTTGGGAGCACCGGTCGCTGCAACTCTCCAACATGGCCAGAAACCGTCACCCCTAAGGCAGTTGGGGCGGCGGGAGCAACTGGAGCTGTATTGGAACACGACGCCGGCAGCAGGATACCAGGCGAAGATCGTTCTGTGCCAGCGACCTGTGGCGGGCCCCCCAGCCACGCTGGAGGCAAGTCGTCCGCGCCAAGCCGCTCCAGCTCACGGTCAGCGGAGGTGGGAGGCTGCATAGTGATAGGCCCTTCCTGTTTAGCTAGCAGTTTTGCGGGAAGGTATACAGTGCTCCGCAGGCTTGTGCAACAACAATCCGCTAGAGCGGCTTCAGTGGACGTCTAGCGCCGTTTGGCGCTTGTTCGGTATTGCGCCCGCTG
>CAZXRB010000051.1:984-26185 GCA_964642845.1 uncultured Nitrospira sp. | reverse complement strand
GTCTATTGAGGAAGAATGCGATCGTTTAGCGTGTCCCCACATTGGTAACGACTTTAGCCGCGAGCGGCGTCAAGGTTTCTCGCCACTGGGCCCGTGAAGATTGCCGGGCGATTTCAAGGAACATCGCGTCCACAGGACAGCCCTCGCCCCACCCCGGCGAATCTGACTCAAGTGAGAGGCCGCGGCATTTCCCGAACTTCGAGGACATCAGGTCGGCTTCGACCGACCACTCAGGCCAACCCTTGAAACGCGGTGCAGCATCCGTGGAGTGCGAATCTTGGTCGGTGACGGGCGAGCCATCGGGGGCCTTGATCCAGCGGTTTCCCCACAAGTTGAAGTCGCTGACGACAACTGGAGGATCGTCTCTCATGGCGTCGTTCACCCGCAACCGGCAGCTCCCAAACGCGGGATTCTTCGATGCCGTCGCGATGTTGTTCAGGAGCACGGCGTCGGCCATTTCGATATAGATGTCGTCCTGGCCCGAATCGATGAGCGTGTTGTTGTAGATGACGATCGGCGGCGGGCGGAGACCCTTCTCCGTGGTACGGTAATTCCCGGCGATATCCAGATTTCGGAGCTTCGAGTTGATCACGACGTTGAAGCAGACGATGTGGCCGCCGCTCGGTTTAAGGAACGACTCGTGTGTGCCGATCTTGATCCCACTGCCGTCGCCGCCAGGATAAACGTGATTGAACACGACGTTGCGCTCGATCAGGACACCGGAGGCCTCCATCCCGACATCCATCCCGTCATCGCCGTTGTCGTGAACGACGTTGCCGCGGACGATCGACGCGACATTTCCTCGCCCGAGGACCTGCACGCCATCGGAGTCGCCGGGGTAATACTCTTTGACGTTATGGTGCGACCAGTTCTCCTCGATGAGCGCCGCGGTGGGCTGCTCAGTCAGGAGATTGTTTCCCACCTTGATGCCGATCCAGTTTCGGGCCGCCTCGCAGCGACGGACAATTTGGTTTGCCCCACCGCCCCCGACATAGATGCCGATGCCGTGGTTGTCGATCGCCCGGCAGCGTTCGACGATCGCGGTCGAGGTGTTCCGCACGTAGACACCACCGCTGACGCCGCCACGGACGGTGAGACCGTTGACGATGATGTGCTCCAGCGGTTTGAAACGGCCGTTCAGGTAGACTACCCAGTCCCCGCCGCCCTGGTTGTCCAAGATGACTTCACCATCTCCGGCGGACGTGAAAGAGATGGGCGCGTCATCGCTTCCGCTGCGCGCAACTTCGAGCACGCGGCTGCGCCCCGATGGGCGCAGGTAGGTTCCCACGTGGATCACTACGACGTCGCCAGCCTCTGCGGCATCAGCAGCGAGCTGAATCGTTTTGAAGGGCAAGACCTCCGTGCCCGGATTGGCGTCATCGCCCGTTACGGCCACATGAAACTCACGCACGTCCGCCAGCGCACTCTGCGCGTACAGCAGAATGAGAAGAATGCGAACCATCGATCGGGCTCCTTTCCCAACAATAGGTCAACACGCCCAAGCTCCGACATCCATGCCGAGACGGGCGTATTCTGATTTGATCTGTGTGCCTAGCTCCGTCACCTTCCGCCGCAGGATGCGCAACCGCTTCGCTGCGGTGCCATTGATCGCCCATGCGAGAATCGCGCGAGTATCGTCGCCGCTGCCGAGTAGGCGGCCGCGGAGAACACCCATCCGCGCCAGTCTGAGGCGCCACGCGTGAGTGCATACACGGCCATCGCCGCCCAAAACGACTGACACGCGAAACACGTCAAGAAGTACGACAACAGGCGTTGGCCTGCGGTCGCGATGCGCGGTTGCAAGAGTGCTCCTTGTACCGTCGCAGCATGCTCACCCACTGGCGTCGCGGCTGAGAGATTGGCCGCGTGCTCTTGGCGTGCCTTGTCGCGCTGCGCGAGGCGGTACAGAATCTCCGCAGCGGGGTAGGAACCGAACAAGAACTTGGCGATCGCGCAGACAACCAGCGTCCATGCCGAAAACGTCAACACGCTCGTGAGAGTCGCGATTTCGTAAATACTCGTCATGCTATCCTCCCGCATACAAGACATCCGCCCGACGCCAAGCCGACTCTGTTGAGCGTCGCAAGCGCGGCCATCCACTGAGCGTCGAACGAGCCAGGCAACGATGAACCGGCGGGCCTTCCATCAGCTGGTAACTTCGCGCCGCATCGACGATGCGCCCCGTTGAGGCGAGGTGGTTCTGACGGTTCTCCTGTTTCACGCCGACCAGATGCGACGGAAGGCGCGTTTCGCAATCGCTCCTGCTCGTACCGCCGGATTACTCCCGGCAAGTTTTTGTTCATCAGAATCTCCCACACTGTCCGTGCGCGTTAGGCACGTCGGTGATCGTCATCCCGCCGCCGTAGATATGCTGCGTGGGGCCGTCCGTGTCGTCCGGTTCGCCGGAGACGCCGACGCCTGATAGCACGCGCGCCAACACGCAGCACTCACAGCGCGGGCCGCTGCCCAAGTCTTCCATGCACTCGTCGACTGCGTCCTCGCTCCAGACGTCCGCCCAGGGATTGATGCTGAATTGACCTTTCTTGCCCCACCAGACCGCCTCGCGCGGTGGGAGGACTCGGCGGCCGTCGTCGTCGAACAGCAAGTAATCGTCCGTCCCGCCGCGGACCTTGGTGTGCCAGTCCAGGCCGGTCTCGAGGGTGTAGCCCTGGCACTCGCCGACGAACTGCGCGTTGACCGCCAACGTCAACGTGACCTTGATCCGCACTGCGGGATACACGTGCTTGTGCATCTTCGCGCCATCATTGCACCAGCATTTCGAGCAGTTGCTCCAGGTGAAGCGGACGTGCGGGATTAGGCTCACCTCTACGCCGGCGCCGCTGATGACAAGACGAGCGTCCAATTCGCAGCCCGATTTACGAAGATACGCCCGCGGAAACCGATAGACCTCGATCAAGTCGCGGCGTCGTTGCGCAGACCAGCCGCGCGTCCAGCGGTCCAGCTCCGGGTTGTTGTCGTGGCGATCCACTCGATCCATGCCGAGTGAGCCTGCTCGCGAACGGAATGCGTTGAACGCCCGTTGCTTGAGTTCGTAATGCGCCTGCGCGGATGGATGCCGCCTGAAGTACCCGTCATCCAGCAGCGACATCCCATGCGAGAGCGCCAGGTAGTTCCAGATCTGCCAGCCGCCGTCGTGGGCCCCGTCGAACCAGTGCTGGCACTCCCCGTTGTTGCATTCCCAGGCGAACGTACTACACCGACCATCACAGTCTGGAGACTCGCGGCGTCCCCAGCACCACACGCCGGCATTGGACCAGCACGTGCCCTGGCGGACCTCGTGGTACTGCCGCATGTGCAGGCCATAGACAAGGTTGGTCTTCGCGGAAACGATGATCTCGCCGGTTTCCTGGCACAGCCGGCAGCGGGTGTTGAACAATTTCCCCGCGAAGCCGAAGTGCCAGTTGCCTCCCTGGCAGTCCCACATCCGCCCTTCCACCTCACTCGGTGGACACGGGCAGCCTTGGCAATGGTCACACCCCTCACATCCAGTAGTGTTGCATGGGTCGATACACCAGCCGGGCGCCCCCCAGCAGTCACAGGCATCTTGATTTCGGCCGTGACACTCCTCTCCGTCGTTGGACCAGCAGGGTGCGGCGATGAAGTAATGCTCCGCCGGCATGGCGCGGATTGCGCCGCTCACCAGCGGCGAGATGTACCCGTGCGCGTCGCGGCTGGGCAGGTTCCAGTCGTCCGCCGCCTTGAGCCAGCGCTCGCCGACAGAGTTGACGCCGACGGGGACTCCTGACGGGCCAATGCCACACTCCATGCAGCCCAGACCGCATAGGCAGTCGTCGGTGGCACAGAGGTAGCTATGATCGTCACAATCGACGCAGTCGGGCACGGTACGCTCCTCAGATCGGCAGTCCGCAGCATGCGGGATTGGACCAGAACCCCACCTCGACCCAGATCGGCGTCTGGTACGCCGACGAAATCACCCAATCACCTAGCGCGATGCCCAGCTCGGAGAGCATCTCACCCAAGCGGTCCGACGCTGGCGTGATCGACGCAAGGACTGACTCCGCTGACGCCATCAAACCATCCGGCAGATGACACGACACCGGCATCCAGTTGCCCCATACACCGATGCGGGCGATGTGGAAGCGGCAAGCCTCAGCGTGGGCGATCTGCCCGTGCTCCCAGTCGAGGGGCCGGCGCCACTCCTCGGCGCGGACCGCGTGCAGCGAGCACGGATACCAGTCGCCGTAGTAGAGCCGCTCATTTTGCAGGGTCTGAAGGAACGTCCCTTCGTCGATGCCGCCGTCGAAGCGATCGATGAGGTTCCTGCGGAAATGCAGCGCGCCTATCACCATGTTGGCGCACCGATCCATCGTCCAGGTGGAGGCCCCCGTATTCGGTCGCTTGGAGTCTGGCGCAAAACTGCACGGCATGGCTATCCCCTCACCGTCCGGATCGGATTGCAGTCCGAGAGGTAGATCGGGTTCTGCGACGAAAGCGCGATCATGTCCCAACGGGGGACCGGCTTGGCCCACCAGAACCCCGACCACAGCGACAGCTCCACGAACGTGATCTCGCTGTCGTTGGGGTCGGTCGTATCGTAGATGAGCGGGATGAAGTGCCGCCCGCGCATGCCCGGCGCGCATGGCGCGGGGATCGGGTCGGGTTCATCCTCGTCGAACTCGAACCCCGCCGACGGATCGTCGCCGGCCAGGACAATGACGCGGACGTAGATGTACCACGAATCGGGATCCGGAACTGAGGACACAACGCCGAAGCGCGTGCCAGCGGCCGCACCCGACGAGCCGACGCGGATGATCGCCAGGCCGGGGTCCTCAGAGGTGTCGACCCACAGAATGGCAGCCGAACCCGTACCGCCGCTTTTGAGGTAATCCGCATGACCATCGTCGACCTCAGCGAAGGCGTCGGTCTCGGACGTCATCTTAACCTTAGCCACGGTGATCCCGTCGGCGACGGCCGGGCCGATCTCGCCGCGGGCCAACGGCGAAAGGAGCACTGCGAACCGGGCCGCGTGCTCGAGCATCGGTACGACCCCGTCCACGGCCACGCGGTTCTTGAACATATCCTCGTCGTCCTCAGGCGCGACGATCGGCTGGTCGATGCCCAGCACGTCGAAGCGCTCCCGATCCGCGCCGCTCTTGTTGCGGACCAGAATGATGCCGGTCTGCGCGAAGCGCTGGAGCGGGTCGCGCTGCGTGCGCAGTTGCGCCCGGCGGAATTCGAGCGTCGTGTCGATCAGCGCGTTGAACGTCGCCGCGGGAATGACCAGCGGATCGCCGGGCCGGACTTTCTGGAGCGTGGCAGGCATATCAAATCATCAACTGGTTCAAGTCCGCCGTTCGATGCACTTCCTCGATGTGCGCAGCGACGGGCCGCGTCACCAGGCGGTTGCCCTCCTCGGTCATCTCGTACTCCACCCACAGGTATTCCCAGCCCTTCTTGGTGATGCCGGTGATGTCGCCAATAGTGAGGCCCATCTCGTTGGGGCTTCCGGCGAAGCGGTACGTCACCTCCCAGTCGCCAAGGTTTCGCTTCGTGCCTGCAGCCCCGAGGAACAGGCATTCGCCCGCGTCGAGGCCTTTGAACGTCCCCGTATTGACGCAACCTGTAAGCCTGGCGAGCAAGCCCTTGTACTGCGGGGTGACGAACTCATCGGGGAGGTAGTGGATTTCTGAGAAGTGGAACACCGGTACCGGGATGTCCACGCCCTCGATGTTGCCATCCTGGGTAACGCCGATCGCGCCGCGATGATTGGGGGCCTGCTTGCCCGGCGCGGGATAACTGTTCACGTGCTTGCGGGCGTGGGTGATGTGCGCCGTGCCGCCGCCGGTGTCGAAGGAGAACACCGAATCCTCGGTCTGCGGGATGGGCGCGAAGCGCACGATCCCCTCCCACATCTCGAACCCGTTCTCCACGGGCCGGACGGTAACGCTTTCCCGCGGAAGGAACAGCGTGTCCACCTCGAACAGGACCGGCGCGTTATTGTGGATCGTCAGCAGCGCTTCGGTCTCGTTGGTCGTGCCCGTGATGGCGTAGACCATCTCTGCGCTGGGGTTGTCCCCAGCGACGAGGCGGCGGCTTTCGATTTTCTCGTGGATTTCTATGGCCATGTCAGTAGGCGAACTTCAGCCCGCCCTCCTTGAGCACGCGCAGCATCTCGTTGATCTTCCTGGCGATGTCCTCGGTATTTCGCGCCGTGCGTTCGATGGCGCTCTCGCCCAGACCCGCGACGGCGAAGGGATTGAACGTGCCGGTCACGACGCCACGCGCGGTCTGGCGGGCGAGGTCCAGGCGCTCCGGGAGATCATCGAGCAGATCGGTCAATCGACGCGGGACCGTCGGATCGGCCGTATTCAGCGGGGCGCCGGCCCGGGCCGCGGCGATCGCGTCGGCAAGTTCGGCGCGCAGGCGCGCAAGCTCGGCCTCGGCCTTTGATACGCCGGCGGTGCGGCCTTCGCGCAGACGCGCCAGAGCCTCGTCCTCGCGTTGGCGCAGGATCTCGAGCGCTCCCTTGTGGAGGCGCTCCTCCTCTTCGAGCGCATCGGCGCGGAGCTGTTCGATCTGCGCCAGGTCGGCTGCGCGCTGCTCCAGGATCAGTCCGAGGCGCTCGCTGTACGCGCGGTCGATGTCGATGACTGCCTGCTGCCAATCATAGGAATCGTCCACCGCGCCACGCAGCACGGCCCCCATCTCCTCCGCGCTGGTCTTGAGCGTCTCGAACGTGATCTTCAGACCACTGCCGAAGTCGGTCCACGCCGAGGTCATGAAGCTCACCGTCTCGACCCAGGCGCTGCGCAGTTTGCTCCAGGCGTTCTCCGCGGACTTCAGCAGCCCGAACCACATCTTGTGGCCGATTTCCAGGAAGAAGGTTTTCGCCTTGACCCAGATGAGGTTGAGTTCAGTGACGCCTTTCTGCCACGCGACCTTGAGCGTCAGCCACAGGATGCGACCCGCCAGGGCCACGTCGCCGGCGAGCATGGCATCACGGATGCCGGCCAGCACATCACCGACGAAGTCGCGCAGCCTGCCGAACTGATCGCCGAACCATTTCAAGGCTTCCGCGCCAACCTGCGTGTATTTGACGACCGCGCTGGCGAGGACCGCCAGGCTCGCGACCGCGAGGCCGATGGGCGAGACCAGGGCGCCGATCACCGACCCGACCATGGTCACAGCCGTCGCCAGCGTTCCGAAAACCGCACCGGCGCCAATGATCGCGGTGCCTAGCCCGATCATGGCCGCGCCAACGGCGGTAACGCCAACGGCGACCTTGAATGCGCTGACGATCAGCGGCTTGTTTTGCCGCACCCAATCGGCCACGCCGGCGCTGATATGGGCCATCTTGCTGGCTACGTCAGTGAGCACCGGCGCAATCGCCGATCCGATGACGAATCCCACATTCTTGAGCGTCCGCCATAGGAGCTTGAGCGTGTCGTCCAGCAACGCCGCGGATTGGGCATCCTGCGTCGAGATGGTGAGACCAAACCGACGGGCCTGCTTCTGGAGTTCCTCGATGCCCGCCGCGCCCTCGGACATCAGCGGCAGGAGCTGCGTGCCGGAACGGGAGAAGATGTCCAAGGCGGTCGCGGCGCGGATGGTGGGATCGGTGATCTTCGCCATCTGATCGGCGATGGCCTTGAACTGACGCTCGGGGGAGAGCGCGAGCAGTTCATCCACGTTCAGCCCCAACCACCCCAACGCGTCGGCCGCGGACTTCGAGCCGCTGCCGGCCTCGACAATCGTGCGCTGCATGGCGCGGAGGCCTTTCTCCAGCGTCTCCATGTCGGCGCCGGACTGTTCGGCGGCGAAGCTCAGTTCGGAAAGCGACTCGACGCTGACGCCCGTACGGACGGACATGTCATGCAGGGAATCCCCCACGTCGGCGAAGATTTTCGCCGTGGTCAAGAGCGCCCCTGTAGCCGCCGACCCGACGGCGAAGAGCTTCACACCGATGTCGCGGACGCCCGCTCCGAAGGTGCGGAGCCGCTTCTCGGCGGCTTTCAGCGCCGAGGTGAGCTTGTCGCTGATGCCGAGCTCGACGAATGCCCGCCCGGCTCGGATGCCACGGGTATCAGCCGCCATATATATGGATATCCGTCAATCCAAGACCACGCCGGCCCACTGACGGGGGATGTTGTCCCGTTCTGCATCCAGGGCCGGGCCCATGTACCGCCGTGGCGCGATGGTCACCTTCCGCCGAACGACCCGCCCGTTGCGCAGTTCCGTTAGGACTGTGGTTCCGCCGTGCTCCAAAGTCCGCGGCGCGTCCGTGTTCTTCTGATTGAGCTTCACCGGTCCGATGACCACCGATTCCGTGGCTGGCTCGTACCCGAAGAAGATGAAGTTCCGCAGGTAGCCCGTGTGCGAGTGCGGGGGATTGCCCGGGCGCGAAGCGCCTCGGCGCCGGCGGATGCTGGTTTTCGCCCGCTGGCGGATGAAGGCGCCGGCACAGGACAGCGCCTTGATCTTCCCGCGACTTACAGCGCGCTGGACCTTGGCGCGATCGAAGAACAGCAGCTTGATCTTCATGTCGATCATGCCGCCTCCAGGATCTGCCCGCCGGACATGAATCTGTTGGTAATCAGTACGCTGTTACCCAGGCCGCGCCGGTCGATGATCCCGCCGCAGTCGTAGTAATTGGTGATGGCCCGCGCCTTGCCCTGGCCGCCGTTGCAGTTGATCGTGCCGAAGTTGTAGACGTTGGTCAGGGTTCCCCCGCCGGACCAGAAGTTCAGCGTCGCCCCCCGCGCGACGATGACTGTGGGAATGTCGAAGAGCGTCTGGCCGAAGTGATTCCACACCCCGCCGGCCAGATGCAGCTCCGACGTGATCGCCGTATAGCAGTCGACGATGCCCGCGCCGATCATGGCCGTGGCGACCGATGCGCCGGATTCCAGCCGGGCGCGCATCATCCGGGCGATGGACTCCATGATGAACCGTGTGGCTTGCCCGGTGCCGGCGAGCACAATATTGTGTCCGCCGCGGATGCGCAGGCGGGTGATAACGCCGGTGCCGTTGCGAGTGATGACCAGGCCGTCGGCGTTTTCGCTGGTGGCTTCGACGAAGAAGTCGGTCACCGTTTCGCCGGTGTCGACCTCGATGTACGCCCGCCTGCAGCGCTCGCCCTCGAAGATGATCTTCGGGATGCTACCGACCTGCAGCACGTTGCCGCCGGGTGCGCCGATGCTGCCGGCGAACTGACGGCCGACACGCAGGGAACCGTAGTCCACGCCGAGGGTGGGGAGGTTGGTGACAAAGTCGATGACGCCGGCCAGCATCCCGACGTCGTCGCCTGCGCCAGGGGCCGCCCCGCCGGTCCAACTCGCCGCGGCGTTCCAGTCGCCACCGCCGCCATCTTGTGAATACGTAGCCGGCATCCGTTAATCCCTCGTCAGATACGCTCCAACACGATGTCACGGTCCTTCAAACGCAGCACCGCCACGCCGCTCTTGCTCGCGCCAGCATTCGCCACCTTGAAGACCGTGGGACCATTTACTTCGCGCACCGTCGCGGCATTGCTCAGCACGGTGTACAGCGGAACTTCCTGCACCGTGTTCATGCTGCGATTGGCGCCGTTGGTGTTAAGGATGTCGCGCTCCAGCGCGTCCTCCCAGGTGATGTCATAGAGGTCCGTGGGTACAGCGCTGCCGCTGGGCTTGGTCCGAAGCGTGTGCAGCACGCCTGTGATCGGTGTATCGATGTGGATGCGAGCGCTGCCGCCGGCATCCGATGTCCAGTTGACCACGACCACCGTCTCGCCGCGCTCCTCGCAGCGGCCCATGAGGACCGAGCCGGAGCCAACGATCTCTACGAAGGCGACGGGTTTGGGCGTCATGGCACCTGGAGCCCTGTGTTGGAGATCGCCAGCTTCAGCTTATTCGTGCCCGTCGACCAGCCGATGAGCACGAGCCGATGCGTGGCCAGGAGGTCCGCGACATCCATGCACTTGCCGGCGGTCGTGCCCAGCACGAGGACCTTGGCCACGCCGCCGAAGATGGCGGCACCGATCGCGAGTTCGCCGAGCACGGCGTATTTGACCGGCTGGCCCGCGGCCGGCGCGGAATTGAGCACCATGCCGGCCACGACCGCCTGTGCCGACGTGCCGTCGCACTGTGCCTTTTTCGCCTTGTCGCCATCCGTGGCGTCGAGGTAGATGAGGTCTCCGGCGTTGAGCGCCTCGCCGGAGGTCCCCTCCTTCTCGACGACGCCGGAAACCTTCTGCACGCTGCTGGCGACGGGCGTGTATTCAGGCATGAGCAAACCCCCGCTTGATCCGGGCCATCTCCCGCCGGTGGGACAGCCACACGACGAAGAGGATGACGATCACCTGGCCGACGGGCACGGCCGACGTGTACTCGATGCCCTTCCATCCGCCGGCATTGACCTGACCCGCGACGTTGGCCTGACCGGACTGCTGGGCGGTCTGCGACGACGACGAGGTATCGCCGTCGTCGCGACCGCCGGCCAATGCGCCCAGCAGTTCACGAAACGCAGCGCGTTCGGCGTCGCTGAACGCCGGTGCATTCGTCGAAGATGGTGTATTCGGTGGAACAACCCCCATGCCCTGCGCCGCCGTCGTCGACGCACAGCCGCAAAGACCCGCCGTCATCCACAACACGGCGCAAAGATTCATCGCGATCCATCGCATTGGAGGCCTCCTTTCCCCGGGCGCCCGGGCCCGAACCATCGGCCGGCGCCTCTTTCACCGACTCATCCGCCCGCGTCTCCTGCGCGGCGCTTTCCGTGATTGCCTGTTGCCCATTGCCCGTTGCCTCTTTCTTCGCATTGCCGAACACGCCCAGGCGAACACGGATCGGGATCCGCAGGCCGGCGCTCTGCTTGAGATAGGCCTCCGCATCTTCGCCGTCGTACTCCAGCTCCGCGGAGTAGGCCGCGTCCGTACGTTCGGCCAGGTCCGCCAAGTGACTGGTGGTCTCCTTGAACGCCGCGATCTGCTGGTCGAGCGACGCATCGCGGAAAGACTGCGTGCAACCCGTCTCCAAACCCAGGCATCCACCCAGGGCGCTCAATAGCGCCGCCGACATCCATGTCGATCTCATCTTTTTTCCTCCTTGTTTGATTTGCCGCTCCTGCCCATCAGCAGCGGCTTCAGTTCCGCCATCTTCACCTTCGGGGGCTTGATTCTCTTCGTGAACGGATCGAAATCCGCCGGTTTGAAAACCGGATCCTTCTTCGAACCCCGGTGACAATTCGCCAGCATGGCCATTACGGAGGCGGTCTGCGCCCATTCGCTGCGGACCTTGGCTTCCGACATGGCGGCGAGCTCCCGGAGCGTGAAGGGTCCGGGATCGACCCCAATGACGCCCGCGAGCTCCCCGCAGAGTTTCCAGGGATCGCAGGGGGTGGGGCCGTGCCGCTGTTCTTTCGGTCCCCCTTTCCGCCGAGGGCCTCGATCTTGTCCTGCGCCGCCTTCAATTGCGCCTCGATCAGCTCGCGGTGTTTGCGGATCGCCGTCACGGTTGCCTTCCCGTGCGGCAGTTTCTGGAAAAAACCGACCAACTCCTCCCAGAAGGCTTCGTACGCGGCGGCGATGGCTTCGCCGCCGAGGGCCTGACCGAACTGTTCATCGCTGACACCCTGCGCATCCGCCTGGGATTTGACCAGTGCGAAGAGCACGTCGCACAGCAGGATGATGTCCGACTCCAGTTCGGTGAGCAGCGGGAGTTCAGAACCCTTCCGTGGTTCCAGGAGGCGCGCGAGGTTGACCTTGACCAGGGATTCGACACGCTTGATGGCATCGACGGTGATGGCCAATGTCCACGTCCGTCCCGTGCTGTCCGTAAACGTCCTCATGCGAGTTCCTCTACCCGATACCCGGGCCCCGTGACCCGACCCCCCGATTCTCACGGCGCCTCGAACCATTCCGGCGGATCATCCGACCGCGTGAGCTTAGCCATCACGTTGGCGACCATGACGTCGCCACGTTGCTCGCCGCGCGAGAACCGTGTGATCACGTAGTCCGCCTGCGGACCCTGATTGCCGGATGTCGCCGCATCCCCGTCGAGAACTCGTAGTCCGATGCGGGTGCGGCCGAAGTACGCCGCGCGCAGGGACTCGAACGTGGTCTCGCTGGGGTCCCAAACGATCGTGAACTCGACGTCCCAGCTTCGCAGGCCTTGGACCACGGCGCGGAAGCCGGGCATGTCGCGCGTCGTAAGGTCTGCTTCCTCGTCCTCGAGGCCCAGCGAGACGTCTTCAACGCCCGCGATCTCGTTCCAGCCGGCGGAACCCTTGTGTCCGTCGGCCTGAGAGTAGATCTTCCCGTCGATGCCGAAGCGATGAGTCATCCTTCCCTCCTACGCTCCGCGCGTGTTGCCGACCACGTAGGCGTCCACCGGTACGCCGGAAGTGGTCGAGATCTCGATGCGACTGAGGTCCACGCCGGCGAACTCGAGGTTGACATTGGCCACATTGAGGGCCACGGGGTCGCCTCCATCCACGCGGACCGAGAACGTCGTGCTCCCAAAGCGCAGCGCAATGTCGGCAACCAGCGCCACATCGGAGAGCCTCACCCAGTTGGCCGTCGAGCTGATCGATTTGCGGATGACGATCGGCGTATTGCCCATGATCAGACCCCTCTACGCGCCATCTCCCCATCGAGCTCTCGGATCCACTCGTTCAGGCCGCGGTAGCAGAAGACCTGCTCGCTGCACCAGGAGAGCTTGTCCAGGAAGAGCGCAGGCGGCCAGCCACGGGTGTAGAGGTAGCCTTTGTCGTATTCCGACTGCGAACTGACATTGATCTTGCGCACCCAGCGCGTCCCTTGGCCGTACAGGCTGCGCTGCCACTCGTTGTACAGAGGCTCCCAGGGGCGCTGGTCGGGCTCCGTCAGCATGCCGTCGAACGGTCGCAGCGATGTCGGGGCCGTCGGTGAGAAGCATGTCGCAAGTAGAATGCTGTCACGTCCCTCGAATCCCGGCCAGAGGCCGATGCCGTGGACATAGAAGTGCCGGAAACAACTCGCGCATTGCTTAAGCGCGGTGCTGAATACCGAGATATCGAGATCTTCCTCCCCGCGCCGGTAAGGCGTCAGAGCGGTCTCCAGATCCACGCCGGCCAAATCCCCGAACTGCGCCAGCCAATCGCTCAGTTCCTGCCAAACGCGGGGGTCATCGGCCGGCCGGCTTTCCTGGA
The DNA here is from genome assembly GCA_964642845.1 of uncultured Nitrospira sp. Taxonomy (GTDB): domain Bacteria; phylum Nitrospirota; class Nitrospiria; order Nitrospirales; family Nitrospiraceae; genus Nitrospira_D. Next base: position 13,036 of record CAZXRB010000051.1, on the reverse strand, counting down.
AGCAGGGGAGCTTCGTCAACACCACCACTTCGCCCGAGAACTCCTGACGGACAACATCCAGGACAGCTCTGCCCTGCGATCTACTGGTGGTGACCGCGATCTTCGGGCATCGCTTCTGAGCGATCCGCAGGTATTCCCGCCGCGGTTCAGCGTCGCGCTCCACCAGCAACAGTTCAGACCACGGTACCATGCGCATGACTCATCTCCGCACCTGATAGCGAACGGTGATCACGCTGGTGAACTGCCGGAGCTGTTCCAGGTGATCCGGCGCGAACACCGGCTCGTTGGCGATGGATACGAACAGCGCCCGTTTCGGGGTCGCCGTTCCGATCTCCAGATGTTTGTGTCTCAAACGGTCAATGATCTGCTCCACGAGGGCCATCAGTTCATCGAGCGCCGCCTGGTCGGACGCATCGAACGTCACCTTCTTCTGGACGGCCACGTCCACGGCGACCTCGATGAAGTCATCCGTCCGTGTGCCCGGGTTCACCGCCTGCGCCTTCGGCACCACGCTGACCGTCAGCGCCTCAGCCTCCGGCAGCTCGATCACCGGTTGGTACAGCCGCTTAGCCGCGACCGGCTGGACATATGCCCCGCCATTGATCAAGGCGACGACCGCGTTGGCGATGTCCAGGATAGCGCTCACGGCTTTCGCTCCAGCAGCCGGTCGAGTTTCATCTCGATCCGGCTCAATGTGGTCTCGATGCCGTCAATCCGGGTTTCATGTACGGCGATCTTCGAGTCGTGGCGCAGGAGCATCGCGCCCGAGCTGAGAACAAGGACGATGAGCACGGTGAGCAGAAGGCCTACGAGCCAGGCAAGTTTCTGCCGCGCCGTCCCATTGATCGGAGGTGCATCGACCTTCATCACGGCGTCACTCCGTTGACACCAATTTCGTATGAATCCTCAGCGTCCGTCGAAACGCATCGCTGTACCGCCAAGGCGGCTGACCCGCAGGCGACATGACGTCGTGCACGTAGGTCACGCCGCCGTCTGTTTCCCGGATCCGATCCCCGGCCTGTGGCAGTACCTCGGTTCCACCGATCACCAGGTCCTGCGTTCGTATCAGAAAATCCCGCGCCTGCGCCCGATGCACGACGCCGAATTCATCAATCTGCTCGAAATCCGATCTTCCGATCGTGGCCAGCATCGTGATCGAGTCAGCCCCGCGTTCGTATGTGATCTCCCGCGTCAGGTGCCCATGCCGCTGCTCCTCCAGCCACTTGAGGCCCGTATTCAGGAGGTCCGCCACGACGGATCACTCCGTCGAGGTCCGAACGCGCAGCCGCGAGATGCGCACGTCGGCTACGGTGTCGTCGCTGGTCTTCTCCATGTGCGCGATGGCTTTGAGCGCGTTGGTCGCCGCGGCCAGGGTCAGCGTCGTGCCCGCGGGCACCGCGTCCACGCCGTTGACGTAGACCTGTACGTCCGCGGGATTGCGGCAGTCGATCCACAACTCGAAGAACGTGTCGTCGACCGCATCGATGGTGGAATCCACCGGAGCCACGTCGGTCGTGCCGTCGTCGCTGTGGACCTTGATGTCCAGGGAGGTCCCGTCGAGGTGCGCCGCGACCAGGTTGGCAATGGCCTCGAAGTCCGTCGCGTGGCTGGAACTGGCCAAGCCAATGTCGATGTCCAGGGCGGCATTGTCGCCGATGTTGAACACCGCGACGCGGGCCTCGAGGATCGGGCCGGCTTCCTTGGGCACGGCGTGATTGCTGAGGATGGCTGCCTGCGCGGCCTCGGCCACGGCGTCGAACTCCAGCTTCTGAGTGGCACCCGGAAGCGCCGTCACTCCCAGGCCGTTCGTGGCTTCCGCCGTCCATTCATGGTCGGCGGACAGGTCGATGACGTAGCGGGATCGCGTGTTGATCGCGACCTTGACGGTTGTGTCCGCGGAGGCGGCGTCCTTCACGCACACACCGACGAGAAAATCCGGTGTGCCGCTCTCGGGCCGGAAGTGCGCCTTGCCGGCGCTGACATCCCAGTACACGTCGCCGCCTTTGAGCAGGTTAATGCCGGTTGTCTTGGCGATCTCATAAACGCCCTCGACAGAGGCTCCAATGACCCCGCCAGCATCGACTCCCGTGGGGACGACCGCGGCGCGCCCATCAGCAAGCTGAATGACATCTCCACCTTTGAGCGCCGCGACGGCGGTGTAGTCGAGTTTGCAACCGTCTTGGACGAAATTGGCTTCCATGCAAAAACTCCCTGCAATCTGCTACTCGGACCCGGTCACCAGCCCTTCATCACGCTTCGCCTTTGCTCTTGATTCCGCCCCTCGGCTCCTGCAGGCTGACTCCGAAGTCATGGAACCCGCGCATCTGGATGCCGAGAACGTTGAAGTCCGCCTCCGCTGTCTCGATCGTGGGGCTCTCCTGACCATTAAGGAACGCGACCTCGATCACCTGCAGATCGCCTGGATCCGCGAGCAGGTACCACGCCTTGTCGCTGTTGCCGGTGAACTGCGAGTTCGACAGATACCGGCTGACCTCGGCGCGGAACTTGCCAGTGTGCGGATTGGCCACCGGGTACTTGGTGCTCGCCGTCGTGTCGCGGATTTCCAGCGACTTGAACAGCATCGTGGCCATCGCGGACAGTGACGTCGGCACGAGCAGCACCTGCGGCATGATGCCGATGGGCTTGCCGTCGGGGTCTACTTGCTCCAGGAACGCCTTCTCCGCCTTGGTCATTCCATCGATCGACAACACGGTGTCCGCGCCGGTGAGGTAGTTGTTGTTCCCCGTAACGAAGAATGCCGCGTTGTTCAGAAAAACCGTCCAGAAGACGTCGTTGATTTTCAGGCCCGAGCCGCGGCCAAGCTTCCGCGGCACCGTGGTGATCGCGCCCAGGTCGTCGTTGATCAGGTCCCGGCGGTCGATGGACAGGAGCAAGCCGTACGTGTCCGCCTTGTTCGTGTACGACTGCTCGCCCAGCGTTCCGTGTTTGAGTTCCCCGCCAGGAGCGACCTGCTCGTACTGGTCCTTGCCGATGAGGCGGTAGCTGGTCACCGTCTTGAAGTCGGAGACGTTGCGGACGGCGCAAATGTTCCGCCACGTCCGCTCGACGCTGAAGAACCCCTCGAGCAGGAATTTGTTCGAGACGTTTGACAGGATCCCGCCGATGTCGATAGTCGAGAACGCAGCTTGGATGTCATGGCCGAAAGCAGCCCGAAGAACAGCGCGGCTATCGCGGAAGTTGCGCCCCGTGAATCCGTTGGCCCACGCGGCCTCGAGCAGGAGTTCCTGAAGCCCGATCCCGCCGCGGAAACGCCGGGATGCGGCATCCAGCGTTTTTTCGTCGTAAAGGTCCTCGGGCTTGGTTACCTTGCCGGTGAGCATGCACGCGGCTTCGAGAACCTGGCCGCTCAGGCTGTTGTCGATGGCGTGAATCGCCGGCGCTTTCGGACGCGACGCGCGCAAGACCTCCAACTCGCACTTGTCGGTGGTCCACCCTTCGGTAATCGCTTTCTCCTCGATGTCGGCCTGGCGCCCCGCGCAAATGCGGCGGATTGTGGCGATGCGCTTCGTTTCAGTAACCGCCTGAGCCCGCAATTCTGTCACGGGATTGACGGCCGGGGCGGCGTCCATGCCGTTCCGGTCCGTTGGCGCGACGCGCGTCGGCTCAGAAGTGTCCGCAGTTTGAGTTACCGGTGTACCATTCGGCTCGTCCATGAGCTCATTCTCCAGCGGCTGCTGCGCCGCGATGGCGACGGTGGTGTTTCCGTCCGCGCCGAGGTCGACGAAGCTGATCTCGCCCAGCACCGTCCGCCGAGCGGCGTAGATCGGGCCCTCGAACGTGCGCCCGTTGATCGTGACTGATTTCCCGGCGCGGATGAACTCCGCCTGGGCGACCTGCGCGCCGATCGACGCCTGCCAGGGAAAGCCGCGCTTCCCGCTGGCTACGACCTCACGCGCGACGCCCGTATCCCGCGACACGATGCCCTCGGCGATGAGTCGTCCTGCTTCGACGGCGATGCGTTCGGTGTGCCCGACGCCCGCGTAAATGCTGTGCCCGAAGCGAACGGGCCGGCGCTGAGACGGGATGGACAATCCTTCAAGATCGACCACCACCGGGAAGCGCCAACCCTCGACATGCATGGGTTCGCCGGTGTAGGCGACCATCGTGAAACGCGGAACCGCCTCCACGCCGCCCTCGCCTGCGATTGCCTCCAGCGTGATGTTGTCGGCGCGGCAGCGCAGCTCCAGCCGATCGGGGATCGGTTCGCTGGCCTCACGCGACTTGGCGTGCATCGACGTCTTCTGTGACATCGTCTTCGTCCTCCGTGTCTTTCTCCGGCGCTCCCGGCGCCGCTTGTTCAGTGCTCAATCCGAGTTCGTGCATGAGCGCGACTTCCCGTGCGCGCTGCCGTAATTCAGATTCCCAATCGAGGCCCGACTTCGCATACTCGGCTGCCAGCGTGGTCGTGTGACTGGCGAGACGCATGGACTGCGCATTGGCTTCCTTCTGCGGATCGACGTGCTCGAGGCCGTCCCAGAACCACTGGTGCGCCAGATCAAAGTCCAACGTGCGAACGGATTGCGGGAGATACCCTTCGATGAGCACGGCTTCGTCGAGCCAGGCTTTCAGCACCCGGTCGAGTACGACGTCGCCGAGGTGCGCCTGATCGATGCGGATAGCCTTGAAGAACGCCTGGTGGTCGAGGCGCCCGGAGGCGTAGTTGTAGCCCGAGGAATTACCTGCCGCGATGTTGAACGGCATATTCAGGCACCGGGCGATCTCGTTGATCACCTCGTGCTTGAAGTCGCTGTACATCGTGGTCGGCTGTTCGGCCCGGACCTGCCCGATCTTCCAGCCGTAGGGCATCGTCATCCAGGTGCCGCGGTCCATCTCGACCTGGTCCATCGGCTCTACGCCCGAGGCCTCGGCGTCGGCCGGCGCATCGGTGTAGATCACACCCGACGGCAGCGCCGCCTGCTCCGCCGATCCGAGCACGGCAAGTGTGTACCGGCGCAGCATGGCGAATAGGGAAAGCGAGCTCGTGATCTCCGGAATGCCGCGCGATTGGCCGGGGCGCTCCGCGCGGAAAAGATGAATGACTGACTCGACAGGCGTGATATCGTAATCAAAGCCAGCCGAGCGAAAGCTCGAATTGTCGCCCGGATGATGGCGGAGGATTGTGTAAGCGACCGGGTTTCCGAACTCGTCGAAGATGATTCCATCAGCAGCATCAGCGACGCCCGTATTGCGCAGACGCGGGACGGGCCACGGCGTGCAGACCTGATCCGCTTCAATCAGCCGCAGATCGAGCTGAACGGGTGCCTCCACGCGCGGGTTCGTCGACAGGAGCCCGAAGCACTCGCCCGTCTCGCATTGCGCGATGCGCATCGTACGGAGCTTATGAGACAAGCCTGTCACCTTCGCCCAGCGGGAGAATTCCTTCTCGATAATGCGGTTGGCCTCGGGATCGTCCGTAAGCATCTGGAGACGCGGACCCGTGCCCACGACGTAATTCGCCAGTGTCAGGACGATGCCCTTGGCGTAGGAGTTGTTTGCGACTTCGTACCGGGCGCGGCTCCGCAGAATGCGCCGGACGTCGGCGTTTCCGGCAGCATTCGCGGACAAATGGTCCGCATTCGCCCAGTGGCGGCGGTTCTCCGGCGTGGTCTGCGCGGCGTCGTACTTGGCCCGAAGTCTGGAGTCCGGCGTTCGGAAGCGCAAAAAGCGAAGGCCCGGCCGCGACCTGTTCGGATCGCGACCGCCAAGCATCCATTCTCGGATTCGCTTTAGCATCGGCATCCTTGCCTTGCTCCCGGCTCAAACCCCTACACGGCGCCCGGCGGTACGACCTGCGTCCTCCGCACTCCGAGGCCCTTCTTCGCCGCTTCCTTCGAGGACAGGTAGCGATCCGCCTCGATCTGCTCCGTCAGCGGATGCTGCTCAACGCTCCCCGAATCTCCCGAGGCCCGTTTGGGCCCCTGAGCGTTCTGACTGATCGCCTGTTCAAGCTCCTCGGGCACCGAGCTGTTCCTCCAGATAGGCCAGCAGTTCGGCTGTCAGCCGATGCAACCGGCGCGCCCATGAAATGAGCCACCACGCCCACCACGGCCGGCGGCGCGTGGCGAGCGTGATGACGCTGGCAGGGCTACTGCCCACGGGAATGATCCGCGACCCGCGCAAGGATCGAATACGGCCGGCCCGGCTCGGTGATGGCGAACCCCCGCGTCACAGGCTCCCCATCCTCGAGGTCCACCTCGAACACCTGCGCGCCATTGAACTGGAGCGCGCCCTCGAAATCGTTGCGGAAAAGCTCCGCCGTCTCGGCGTCTGCCTGGATGACGATAGCCTGGCCGAACGTCAGGCCGGTCAGCGGCGAGCCGTCGGCGTCCGTGGTCGGCGGGGTGAGCGTGAACTCGCCCCGGCTGTTGGAGAGCTGCTGCGCAGCGAGACCAGGGGAACCTGGGGCCTGAACATCCATCGTTTCGAGCGTCGAGATCGTGACCGGACCAAATGACATCGCTTCCTCCTTGAATGAACCAACCGGCGCTGCGACCATCGCACCGCCGACTTTCGGCAGCGGGGTTCAAACCCGCGGTTCTGGGAAATGAGGCCGGCATGCTGCCGTTACGCCATTCCCCAGGGACCGTCGGGCGTCCGATGTTACATTCGCCACCGAGCCAGCGCGCGCAACGGGACCGCCATGAAAGCCGCGATTTCGTTACGCATATGGACCTTCGGCTCTGAGGGGGAGGTTGATGACGCCAACGATGGCCAGGAATGGGAGGGGGATGGTCTGGGCTCCGGCTGCATCATCACGCCCGAGCCCGCGCGATGGGCACGCGATGGCTTACGACCGACAGATGAGTAGAGCCGCCCGAGGCGACGGCTCCGAACGTGAACCCGGTGATCATCACCTGCCGATCTGAGACACCGAGTCCGTCGCCGGTCACGGAGAGTTGCAGGGATCCGTACCGTCGCAACTTCCGTCATCGCAGTCGACAGCTTCGTCGCAGTCGTTATCTCTGCAATCGGAACATTTCTCGTTGTTGTTCTCGTTCGGCGTACTAAGCGTCGTGTGGGTAAAAGCCAGCCGCGGAGGATATGCGCTGTTGCTGCCGTAGAAGCCGCTGTTTCCGGTTGTTTCGTTGGATGTTATGACGAATTGGTAAAACGCGTTCTGGTCGTAATCCTGATTCTGGTTGTTCTTGACGCAATCCAGATACCGTTTGGTTACGTAGGGCGAGATGTCGAAGCGGACGTATTGTTCGGCCTGGATCGAACAGATGCGCGCGATTGGAACCGCATGATCCCTCAATCCACCTGAATCAGCCCAGTCGGCCCAGTCCGCGGATGCGCAATCGGGAAACGCATCGTATTGAAGTTTGCAAACGTCATAACCAGGCTTTTCGAAGTAATAAAGCGTTGCGTCAAGAAGGTCGTCATCTGCGCGGAGAATCAACTCCCCACCCAGGCCACGATACCTTGAACTCTCAATCACTGCTGGCCGCGCGAACCTGAGGAGCGCGACATTGCCGGTCTCATTCACCGGATCTTCCTTCCTCACCACGAGCTTAGATTCACCATTCTGGCAATCGGGCTCAAATTGTCCGTCTTCTGAGGCATATGTAAAATACGAACCTTGCGTCTGCCCTTCAGGAAGTTGATACCCCGTTTGTATCCGGAAACGACGCAGGTACTTCTGGGGCTGCCCTGTATATCGTGAAACCGAACCGTCCATCACTGCCAAAATGAACTCATAACATTTACTGGGTTGTGAAGGATACGTGCCGCTTAGCGTAGCGGTCGCTCCGGATTGTGTGAACTGAAAGCCACCCGGGTATCCACACTCACACGGGCATGTGCCGGCGGTACAGCTACAGTCGTCTCCATCATTCGGCTCGATACCGGCGAACAGGCATCCGAGGTCATCCGGGTCAGAGCATTCATCGCAGTCCGTCGGGGTGCCATCACTGAAGTCCCAAAGACACCACGTGTAAGTCGGGACAGACGGACTGGGGACCCCTCCCTCGGCCTTGAACGTCACAGAGTACGCTTGGTCGGGTATGCCCATCGGGAGATCCCAGTCCACGATGGACGGATCATCGAGTGTGATGACCAGCCCGCGCTGGGAGGCAATCTCCGTCCGCCGATCGTCAATCTCAGACGGGTCCATGCAGACGAGGTTGTCGAGCTCAAACTCGTCATCATCCAGATCGTAATACTCATGCTCGTGCGTATCCGTAATCACGTGCTTACGTAAGGGTTCCTGTGTGTCTGCCTCGAGGCGCAGCCCGGCAAAGCAGGGCGTCGAATTGGGAGCGAGGTTGCGGAAGGATTGAATCAGCACGCTCTCGCGAGGCAGGATGTCATCTGGAGCGTTTGAATAGCAGGCGCCCCAATCCGCTCCGGCCTCCAGAATTCCAAGAAGGCTGCACCCGTCGCTTTTGATCAACCCCGAAATGCCCGGATTGCTGATCTGGTCGCGCGTGTAGCCGGCGATCTCGAGGATGGTGGCGGGCATGTCGAGGTCCATCGCGATCTGATCGTCGATCACAATCGGGGGATCGTCGAACCGAATGCCGTCTCCCGCGACGGCGAACGGAACACGGATCGCTTCCTCGTAGGGCGAACCCTTCTGAAACTCCCCATGCTCGCCCCAGAAGGTTCCATGATCTGAGGTAAAGAAGAAAACCTTATCGCCTAACTCCGAGTCCGCAGCGGATTTCAGTTGTCCGACAAAGCAATCGATGATGTGAAGAGCGCCCAGTTCATCCTTGAAGACCTGCTGGATGTGCCGGCAGCGCCCGTCGTTAGTACCGGAACATGCCGCGTAATCGGGGCAATCCGGGTCGTCACAGAAACATGCGTCGGAGTCGCATGCATCGCCGTCGTCGGTCCCGCGGTAGCATTCCAGGAGGCAGGAGTCGCAGTCAACGTACTTCTCGAACACGTCTGGATTGCCTTGCATCCATGTCGGCTTGTCAGAAATCTCGTCCCAATCGCTGGTTCCTTCGCCGAAGGCTGGGCTCGAGTAATCGTCTTCCTGCGACGCGTAATCGTTCTGGCTTCCGTCGCAGGCGATGACTTCGTCGTTATTGCAGTGCTGGAGCCGGAACATCGTGTAATCCAACTGCGTGGGACCGTGCGGCGGCGCCATGGTGAACATGGCGAAGAGCGGGGTCTCCTCCCAGTCGGGTGGGTCTTGCCATCCCGGACAGTCAGTCAGCAGCGCGTTTGCCAGCGCGAATTCCATTTCGGGAAGATACCGAAAAGAGCGCTCATCCTCATCCGGCTCGTAGGGAAAGTACACGTCTCGAAGCTGCTCAATTACGCACGGGGAAATACCGAGATCCAGGAGTTTTTCCTCCAGGTTCTTACCCGTCTCGTCGTCGTTCTCCCAGTGGTTGTCCGATTGATCACAGGTTCCATCACCCTGCTCGTCCAGGCAGACATCATCCGGCAGTATGATCCCCTCGACCGGACCCGTTGACGACGCGCCATGGCTGCCAATGGTGATCTTGTAATCATCGTCCCAGTCACGGGCGTCTGAGACGACGATGAACAGGTCCCAGCCCGGCGGGATGTAACGCGCCTTCTCCTGGCTTCCGCCGGGAACGAGCAACTGCTCATATTGATTCATGTACTTGCCAATCAGGGCGTTGTAGTACCCCTTGGCGCGCATACGCATGGCTAATCCGCTGGTGTCCTTGAAGCGTTCAGCGCCGCCGTTGGGCCACGTGTTGGTCAGGACCCCCGTGTTGTGCGAGTAGAAACCGCCGGAAAGCTGACTTGCCCGCGACGGGCAGCACGTGGGGTTGGTGACGAACGCGTTGGTGAAGGAGACACCGTTCTCGACAAAGATCTCGTGAACGTTGGGCATGACGAAGTCGTTCTCGGTCGTAAGAAACTTCGGCAGGGTATCCGCCCGCTGATCGTCGGTCTCGAAGACGATGATGCTGCGCTGCGTTGGAGGCGGACTACTCTGCGCAGACACGGGGGCCGGGCCTTGCGCGGTCTGCGGTGCAATGATACGCCAGACGACAGCGCCGACGACGACGATGCCGCACGCGCTAAGGAAGTAACGAGTGGAGGGCGCGCTACGCTTCATTCGAACGACTCCTTCATACCTTGGTCGGTACATGAGAAGAGGCTTGCCGATTTCTCGGATATCCTGCGGTTCCGCTGAAGCTTGCCGGGTGAGATGATGAGAAGTATGAGTCCGAGATTAATCGGGATTCTCGACTTCCCGAGAAAACCGCCGGGAGCCGCGGGCTGATCGGGGACGTTGAAGCTGACGCCGAAGCCACGTAAGATACAGTGTGGTGCTGTTGCCGTTCGCTGACGCGCGCGGCTGCATTGGAGGTCCGAAAGCTAAATCGCTTGGCGGAGAAGCGATCATGTCCAAGCATCGCCATAAGCCACTCCTGGTGTCGTTCGTCTTCGTTCTGGTTGCTCTCAACCTTCTCCCGCGCGCGCTGGCCTCCGACAGCGGCGCCTGGATGCTCGTTGATCCGTGGCTCCGGCCGCGAGGAGAGCTGGCCGTGGCGTACGATAGCCGGCGAGGTGTCATTGTCCTGTTCGGCGGGTTCGACGGTGACGGAGACGTCCATTTGGGCGATACGTGGGAATACGACGGGGAGCGCTGGTTGCGCAGGAGCACTGAGGGACCCGGTCCGCGTCGCGGCCACAAGATGGCGTATGACAGCAAGCGCGGAGTAACGGTCTTCTATGGTGGCGAGGACGGTCCGAATCGTTTTGGTGAAACATGGGAATGGGATGGGACGACGTGGATGTTGCGGACAACCGAAGGTCCGGGGCCGCGGTGGTGGCCTGGGTTTGCGTATGATGAGGATCGCGGCGTCGTCGTCCTGCACGGAGGATACGACGACAGCGCGCAACATGATACGTGGGAGTGGGATGGTCAGACCTGGCTCTTGCGACAGACCACGTCTCAACCCGATACAGCCACTCACAGCATGGTGTATGACAGCCGCCGGCGGGTGATGGTTCTGGTGGCATGGTCGGAGACATGGGAGTACGACGGAACAGACTGGGCTCAGCGGGACGATGTGCCCAGGGGACAGGCGAGTGCCGGATTGGCGTATGACTCGGCGCGCGGTGTGACGGTGCGCTATGGCGATTACTACGGGAGCAATGACACGTGGGAATGGGATGGTGAAAGCTGGGTGTTGGCATCCGAATATGGTATTGGGCGTCTGTTTGCACAAGGGATGGCTTTCGACGTGAAGCGTGCTGTCACCGTGCTTTTTGGAGGGTACGTTGCGGGTGATGGACTTGCCCGAGACACGACATGGGAGTGGGACGGGACTTCCTGGTCGCAGCGGGCGAACACGCCGTTGGGCCGGCCCTCTGCGGAGATGGTGTATGACGCGGCGCGCGGACACGCCTTGCTCATGGGTGGATACCGGCTTGGGACGGGAGATACCGGGTTTACCTACAAATGGGACGGCCAGCAGTGGTCGCTGCTCTCTGACGTTGGACCCGGTGAACCCGTTTATCACGCGATGGCGTACAACAGCCGGCAAGGGACCACGTTGGAGTTCGGAGGCGATGAAGGCAACGAGACGTGGGAGTGGAACGGGACGCAGTGGTCCTTTTTGACGAACGTCGGTCCCGGAGAGCAACGCTTTCACGCGATGGCTTATGACAGGATGCGCGATGCGGTCGTACTTTTTGGGGGTGTGGGAGCCTTCCATCAATTCAGCGATGAAACCTGGGAATGGAACGGGAGCGGGTGGACTCTTGAGAGCACGCGGGGACCGTCTAAGCGAGCCGGCCACGATATGGTGTACGACAGCGCGCGCGAAGTGACGGTGCTCTTCGGAGGCAATACCGAGCGCGACGGCAGAAACGGTGAAACCTGGGAGTGGGACGGAAGGCGCTGGACGTTGGTGGCTACGACCGGACCCGCGCCGCGCGCCTACCATGCGATGATTTACGATGAGGATCGCCAGGTAACCGTACTTTATGGTGGCTCGTCGGTTGAGGGGAATCGGTACCTATCTGATTTGTGGGAATGGGACGGAGTCGAGTGGCGCGAGCGACAGGTGGAAGGCATCATTCCGCGCCA
>CAZXRB010000051.1:0-965 GCA_964642845.1 uncultured Nitrospira sp. | reverse complement strand
GCCACGCGATGACTTACGACAGCGCCCGCAAGCGCATTGTGTTGTTCGGCGGATACGGCGAAAACAGCGAGCGCCTCGGCGACACCTGGGAGTTCGATCCCTGCGCGGGCTTGCTGAAGCTCAAAGCTCGCTGCAAAGCCGACGGTAGCGGAGGCAGTGTCATTAAAGTGACCGTCAGCACGTCTCTGTCCGAAGGCTCGACCGTCCCCATCGACAATACCGACCTCGCCAATAACACCACTGACCGCCAGCGCGCCACCGTCAACGCCCGCGGCAAAGCCAAAGCCAGGTGGAACGACCAACACGGCGAGCATGTTATTACGCTCTCCGACTGCCCGCGCACGACGCAGACGGTGACGTGTGATCCGTAATGGAGTAGGCAAAGGCAATAGTCCGGCAACGGAGGGCCTCTGGCGAAGAAGTCACCATGTCCGGATATCACCATCGTGGCTGCTCACCCGTCTTCGTCTTCCTGCTTCCTGCTTTGGGGGGGATCGCATTGACTCCTCAATCCTTTGCTGGCGACAGCGGCGCCTGGATGCTCGTTGATCCGTGGCTGTCCTTTCGCGGCGCGTTGGCGATGACGTACGACAGCGGGCGCGGCGTGACTGTTATGTTTGGCGGGTACGACGGAGTCACCGACGAGTACATGGGGGATACATGGGAGTACGACGGCCAGCGCTGGCAGCGCAAGAGTACGGAGGGACCGAGTGCGCGGTCCGGTTGCAAAATGGCATATGACAGCCGGCGCGGCGTGACCTTGCTTTTCGGCGGCTCCACGCCGAATACGGAGAAGGACACGTGGGAGTGGGATGGGGAGACATGGGTCCAGCGGGAGTTGATCTCGCAGCCCAGACTGCGATACCCCATCATGGCTTATGACAGTGGTCGTAGCGTGATGGTGCTCTTCGGCACAACGCCGGATCTAGCCCCAAATCAAGCGTTAAATAGTGCCAGGTTGCCAC
>CAZXRB010000050.1:0-26831 GCA_964642845.1 uncultured Nitrospira sp. | reverse complement strand
CAGCCGGAGAGGACCGCCGCCTGAAACTCATTTACACACCTCTTGACGGTGGCTCCTTTATTCTGCCTTTCAGGAATTGTCGGAAACAGCGAACAGGAGAATTCCATGGCCCTCGTCAAGGTGTGGGGAAGAGGTCAATTGACCATCCCGGCCTCGATCCGCAAAGAACTAGACCTCAAAGATGATGCAGCGCTGACACTCGTGAAGGTCGGCAATGTGATTTTGATGACGCCGACCGCCCTCCAAGTTGATTCAGTGGCCAAGAAAGCTCGGAAGGAGATGAAGAAGGCCGGCATCGAGATCGACGACGTTCTGGCGGACCTGGACCGGCAACGCACGAGATACAACAGAGAACGCCGTGGAGCGTAGGCGCTGGCACGTCTTCATCGACACCAGTGCCTTGATCGCAGGTTTGCTCTCACCGACTGGCGCGGCTCATGAGGTGTTACGTCTCTGCGAGGCGCGCGTTGCGAAGGCAGTCATGTCGCGCCAAGTGCTGGTTGAAGCAGATCGTGCACTCTCCGACAAGTTGCCTGTCCTCTTGCCGGACTACAAAGTCTTCCTGAAACAGCTCGACGCCCACATTGTCGAAGACCCACCACGAATAGAGATCGAACGCGCTGAAACGATGCGTAAGCTGCCAATAAACTAAGGAAGGTCTGATTAATTGCCATTCACGCACAAGCACGCATCAGAAATCTGGCTAATTCGACATGCTGCCATTGAATAAGCTGAATTAATCAGACCTTCCCTAAGACACATAAAGCTGCTGACTTCAAGGCAACTGACGTTGGTCCCATATAAGATCGCAAGATTGCCTCTTTTCACAGAGCATTCTATTGTCCGAGCCGCTGCAGCCGCTGGACCTCGATCTACATGGGCGGCGATTGCGCGCGGTTTATCAAGATATGGAGGGAGAAGTCTGCTGATTCTAGAAGAACACACGCCAGAGGTGTCGTTGCCGGCGTTACTGCGGTTGAGGCTCAGCCAGCGAGAGACCGAGATCTTGGTCTGGGTCGCACAGGAAAAGCCAACGCCGACATCGCCGACATTCTGGGCATCAGCATTCGAACCGTCCATAAACATATGGAACGCATCTACCAAAAGCTCGGCATCGACAATCGGCATGCGGCGATCGCAATCGCCATGGAGGCTGCATTGCGAAGAGCTTGACCTTGTACGCAGCCGCCTCACGAAGCAAACCGACTCGCCAATTCCCCCGGCTTGAACACCCCCCGCTCCGTGATGATGGCGGTGATCAGGTCGGCGGGGGTCACGTCGAAGCCTACACTCCGATCACACGGAGCCCGACGGCGCGCGCCGCCATCGCCAGCGCTTCGTCATGCGTAGCCATCATAAGATCAGTTCCGCTGTAATCCTTCCATGCGAGGGCAGTCGCGAGATGGAGCGCGTCAAGCGTCCCCAGCACAGTCGGTAAGGGGTGGGACGCCCGAGCAAGAATAGGGCGAGTCAACTCAACGACCTCACATGCTTCCATAATGGTGAATACGGCCTCACGCCTCACCGCGATGTCTTCATCGGGCAATCCCTGAGCCAATCGCAAGCGATCAAGCGTACGCACACATTCCACTTCCACCAGCGCCGAAGCCACTCCTCGTGTGATGCCACGCCATTCCTTCAAAGCGTTTGGCTGCCCGAGGACGATGCGAAGTACCGCGGAAGAATCGAGGTAGGCAATCACTGATCGCCCTGTCGCTCATCCATGAGCAACTCGACGATATCCCGACGAAGCTTCAGAGGGGGCGGCATGAGCACGTCCTTGAGTGACGGTGCACCAGGCTGAGGGAGACGCACCCTGAGCGATGCGTTCTTATCCTCGTACGGCACGATACGGGCTATGGGGGTGCTCCGGTCAAGCACCGTGACGGCTCGACCGGCCCGTACTTGTCGGAGGTGCTTGCTGAGGCGGCTCTTCAATTCGGCGATCTGTATCCCTTTCATGACCAGATGATAGTCATATCTGACTAGAAAGGCAAGCCGAAGGAAAATGTAGGCTTACAGAGGGCTTTTCATCTCAGATGCAAAGGCATCATTGATCGTCCGCTCAACCGCAGGATCGAGCGGGCGCGCAGTGAAACCTACCGAAACCGGTTCGCCAACTCCCCCGGCTTGAACACCCCGCGTTCCGTGATGATGGCGGTGATCAGGTCGGCGGGGGTCACGTCGAAGGCGGGATTGTAGACGGCCACGCCAGCCGGCGCGACGGGGTGGCTGCCGTGGATGGTAGTGACTTCGAGCGAATTGCGCTGTTCGATCGGAATATCGGCGCCGGTGTTCGTCTTGAGGTCGATCGTCGAATAGGGCGCCGCGACATAGAAGGGAATGCCGTGCGCCTTCGCCAGCACCGCGACGGAGTAGGTCCCGATCTTGTTGGCCACGTCCCCGTTCGCCGCAATCCGGTCGGCGCCCACGACACAGAGGTGGATCTTGCCCTGCCGCATCAAGGAACCGGCCATGTTGTCGGTGATCAGCGTAACCGGAATCTGATCCTGCATGAGCTCCCAGGCCGTGAGCCGCGCGCCCTGGAGCACCGGTCTCGTTTCGTCCGCGATGACGTGGATCTTTTTCCCCTGTTCCCAGGCCGCGCGAATCACCCCCAAGGCGGTTCCGTACCCCGCAGTTGCCAGGGCCCCCGCGTTGCAATGGGTCAAGACGGTTTGCCCGTCACGGATCAACTCGGCGCCGTGCCGCCCCATCGTTTTGCAGAGGGCAATGTCTTCTTCGAGTATGGCTTGAGCTTCGGCAAGCAAGGCCTGTTTGATCTCGGCAATCGGAAGCGCTCTGGATGTTTCCAGCTTCCGCTTCATCCGTTCGATCGCCCAAAACAAATTGACCGCCGTGGGCCTGGTCGCGGCCAGGTGATCACATACCTCCAGCACCGCTTTCGCGAAGGGGGGGAAATCGGAAGTCCGGACCGCCTGGGCCCCCAGCGCGACGCCCAGCGCGGCGGTGACGCCGATCGCCGGAGCGCCTCGCACTTTCAAGTCGCGAATCGCGTCGGCGACGGCGCGGTAATCGCGGCAGGTCAACACGGCGACCGTCCCCGGCAGCCGGCTCTGATCCAGGAGACAGACCGCTCCGTCTTTCCATTCCACCGTGGGTACCATGCCGATTCTTGTATCGGGAACGGGCGCGGAGTGCAAGTAGGTGGCGCCTAGCGGTTGCGATGTCGGCCGGTGATTTCGAGCAGCGTGACCATCGCGACGATCAGGCAGGCTTGAAGGAGCAACAGCAGCGCTTCCATCGTGCCGGCATGGCGCAGCGCGAGCGCAGCGAGCCCGAGGCAAATGGTCAGCAGAAAGATCATGGCCACGCTGGCCTGGCGGGAGCCCAGCGCGCGCTCCAACCGGTGGTGGAGATGATCCTTGCCGACGTAATCCAGCCATTCCTTGAAGGAATGCACCTTCCCCGTCACGATCCGCTCCACGGTGATGTGCACCATGTCGTAGATCAACACGCCGAAGATGAGCAGGGGATTGCTGAACGACACGATCGGATTCCAATCGGCCCAGTTGCCCTTGACCGCCAGACACGCCAACGTGAACCCGAGGAACGTGGAGCCGCCGTCTCCGAGAAAAATGACGGCCGGCTGGCTGCCGCGGAAATTGTACGGCAAGAACCCGAGCCCGGCGCCGATGACGGCGATGGCCAGCCATCCCAGGCCCGGCTGGTTTGTCTCGAACGCGACCACGCCCATGAAGCCCGCCATCAGAATCGCAAGACCGGTCGCGAGGCCGTCCATGCCGTCGAAGAAGTTGAAGGCATTGGTGATGCCGACGATCCAGAGCAGCGTGAGCAGAATATTGGCCGCCTCGCCGACGGGGCCGGCGGGGAACAGCGTGAGGACCTTGCCCGACGCAATCACGATTGCCGCCGCCAGGAGCTGCCCGGCGAGCTTGATCCACGCCGGCACTTCCCGCAGGTCGTCGAGGACGCCGATGAGCAACAGCAGCGAGCCCGCGGCGAGAATCGCGGTCATCCAGTCGGGCAGAATGGAATTGAGGAGGACCGATCCCACAAACCCGACGTACACGGCGATACCGCCCAACCGCGGCGTGGGTTGCGCGTGAATCTTCCGTTCCGCGGGCGTATCGACGAGGTCCCAGTAATGGCCGGCCTGCACCATGAGCGGCGTCAAGGCGCCGGTGCCAAGACACGCGAACAGCAGAATGTGCAGCCACCGCAATCCTTGCAGCTGAAAGATTTCCCGGATGGATGGCACGGCAAGAGCCAGCGCGCCGAGGAACGCGCCGAAGACCGCGGGCGTCAGCCAGCGCCAGGGCCTGGCAAAGATGGAGGCCGGCAGATGCGTTTCCAACGCCTTCATCGCCATTGGGCCAACACCCCTCGGATATGGGCTGCTTCTTCGTCGGACAGCGCGGGATAGAGCGGCACGGACAACGCGGTGTGATCCACCTCGTCGCTGGCTGGAAAGCCGTCCAACCCGAGGTACCGATGCAACGGACGAAAGACGGGTTTGCGGCATTGCACACCCTGGTCTTCGAACCAGGCCATCGCCCCGGCCAGGCCGGCATGGTGCGACCTTCGTTCCGTCACACGGACGACGTAGCGATAATACATGTGCGTGCGCCCCGCCGGTACCGAAGGGCGGACCGCCGGGCTCCCGGCCAGCGCGTCGCCGTACTGGCGTGCCAAGGCCGCCCGCCGCTCGAGGAAGGAAGACACCCGACGCAGCTGCGCCAGTCCAATGGCCGCCTGCAGATCCGTCATTTTCAGATTCGTCGCGGCCGGATGTAACCGCTCGGCGCCATCGTACTCGCGCAAGCCGCGCGCCCGCTCCAGAAGTTGACGATCACGCGAAAGCACCATGCCGCCTTCGCCGGCGCACAGCAGCTTGGTGGCGTAGAAGGAACAGACCGTCATGACACCGACGGTGCCGACCAGTCTCCCCTGCTCCCGGGCTCCGAGCGTCTGCGCGCAATCTTCGATGAGCGGCACGCCCAATCGGTCCAGCGCCGTCAGGTCGGCCGGCAGACCGAACAGGTGCGGCACGATGATGGCCCGTGTCTTGGGGGTGAGCGCGCGCCGCGCCGCGCCGGCATCCAGGTTACACGTATCCGGTTCGATATCGACGAGTCGCGCCGTGGCTCCCACGCGCTGCACCGCCAGCCAGGGCGCCGCGCACACATAGCTCGGCAGGATCACCTCGTCACCGGCCCCTATGCCGAGCGCCCGCAGCGCGACCTCGAGCGCGGCCGTGCCGGAGCTCACCGCCGCACCGCCGGCCAAACCCATGTAATCGGCTACGGCTTGTTCGAATTGCCGCACCTGCTCGCCCTGTGCGATGTGACCACTTCGCAGCACGTCCGTTGCCGCACGGATCTCTCGTTCGTCGAGGGCGGGCCGGGAATGCGGAATCATTGTCCCAACTGTCGTCATACGCCGATATTAATAAACAATCGCAGGGGGAGAAAGCCTTCGGCATTTTTCACCCGGCCTTGTATGCCGCGGAAGTGCGCCGACGACCGCACCACGTCGGCGATGCTGAGCCCTTCGATGTTCGTCTTCCTGACTTGCGAGGCATGCGCCTCCAGCGATTGGATCTTGCGATCCAGGGCCTGTTCGATATCGACGAAGACGGTCGGCGCGAAGTTCTGCGTCGTCGGCCCTTCGTAGAAGAGCACGTTCTTCGTGTACCGCGTGGCGGTGATCGTGCTCATCGCCAGATGCCGATGATCTTGATGGGTGTCGTCGTGGTAATGGACGAAGATGAAATGCGGCTCGATCTTCTTGACGATTTCCTCGACGGTCTGAATCAATGCACGCCCCAGCGGCACCTCCGTGTCCTTGTAGCCGCCCCAGTAGACTTTTTCCGCCCGCAGGATCTTGGCCGCCTGGGCCTGCTCCCGCTTGCGCACGTCCGGCAGGCCGCCCTGGCCCCCTTCGGTCAGCACCATGAGAAAGATCCGGTGCCCGTTTTCGGCATACTTGATGAGCGTGCCGCCGCAGCCCACCTCGATGTCGTCGGGATGGGCGCCCAGCGCCAGGATGCGCATCGGTTCCGCTTTCCTTCCCATGCCCCCTCTCCTTCCCTATCAGACCCAGACCGCCACAGCGGCCGACGGGACACGCGCGCGGCGCAACGTCGCAAGCGCATCCGGTCCCTGCAGCAACAACAGATCGATCGCCGACAAGTTGGGCTCAAACGGCTCGTACAGTTGCCGGTACGCGGGGTGCCGGAACAGCTGCATTTCGAGACGGACTCCCGAGGCCTCGAATCGCGCCTTGTCCATATACTGGTCGGCGCCCGCCCCCGCGAGGTATTCGGTGGCGCCGACCGCGCGACAGAGGTCCATCAATCGATCGGTGGCGTCCTCGCGCGCCGCCCACTCGGAGGCCAGCCGGATCGGCGTCGTGATGCCGAACGAGCCCAGCAGCCATCGGATCACCGCCACATTGAGCTCCGACAATCCGCTCCACGGCCGCTCGTACAGCGCGCGCAACTCCGGCAGATAGCGGTCGCGATAGGGCGCGCGAGCGTAGTGCATCTCCAAGGCGCGCAGATGCTGCGCGCGCCAAGAGACGGTCCCGTTGATCCGCACTTCGTCGATCCGCTGCCCGAACCGCTGCAGCACCGGCACCGTGAGCCATTGCCACCCGGTGGCCGTCCGGATGCGATTCCGGTTTTGCCATTCCTGTTTCTTGAACTGCACCGTATCGAGCACGATGAACAGATCCGCCTGGTCGATCTTGTCGAGATAGCCAAGCCAGGGCAGAAACTGCGGTTGATGGATGGTCACGCGCATGGATCGACGTAAAAAGGCAAACGGTAAAAGTGGTTTGTATTTTTCTTCCTACTTCTTCCTTTTGCCTTTCAACACATACACCGGATTGGTCAACAGTTCGCCGCTCTTCGCCCGCGCTTCCAACCGATAACTCGCCCATTCGCCGGCCGGCGCCTCGCGATCCACGACGTCATATGTGATCGGCGTCTGTCCCTCGAACTCTCGAATGACTTGCCCCGACCGGATGAGCCGAACCCTGGCCGGATAAGACCGTCCGTCCTCCGCCGAAAGGCCGATATGGATGACGCCCTCTTCCGCCTCGTGCATGTCGAATCGCTCTCCCATGCCGGCGGTTCGGCCGCTGTGAGTCCGGACGTGGAACGCATCGAGCTTGAGCAAGACCCGCTCGTCGCCGCGTACGACCGCATAGGCCTGCCCCGATCGCAGCGCATCCAACACCGCCTCGGGCGTGCGTTCCTTAGCTTGCACGATGGTGTACAAACGGTCCAAATCTTTTCCGGTATCCTGCAAACCATGGAACGCCGATTCCCCGATCATGGTCGGAAGGAACGCTCCGCGTTCACGCACCCGGCTCTCCACCACCTGATCCCAGACACCGCCCGGCGCCACCATGCGCCGCTTGTCTTGGTAGAGTCCTCCGAATCCGGTGTACCCGTGGGTCAGCACCAAGCTTTCAGGATGCGGCTCGGTCACGATCGTCACGGCCCCCAGCGGCCCGAAGGCATGCCGGCTAAAATCCCGCGCGTCGATCATCGACCAAAAGACGAGCGCGCCGCGGCTGCTCGCGGCATCGATCAGCGCTTGATACGGCCGATAGCCGGAGGTCGGATCATAAGAACTGAACGCCGGGCTGCCGACCGGCCAGATATAGAGGCCGAGCGACATCCACCCGACCACTATCAACGCCATGGCCGCCCGCCGTGCCGGCAAAGCAGCCTCAGACGCGGCTCTCGCTCCGCCTCTCCTCGGCCACCAGTACCACAACGCCGGCACGACGAGGAGGAACGGTGCCATCGTGGCGAAGCTGGCTCCATCCATCGTGAACGAGTGCGGGTTGCCGCGCGCCGGCAACGCGGCGTAATCCTCCGCCTTGGTCAGACCGATGACCAGCAGATTTCGCTGGGCATTGTGCATGGTGAGATTCCGCGACCAGAGTGACCCCGTCCAATAATAATGCGGCGCCACTTCGACTCCCGGCACGATCACGAGGGCCGGATGCCGCCGCTGCACCTCCTGCACCTCCGCCAAAAACCGGTCGATGCCGTACTCCAAGAGGGAGGGATAGGCGACCTTGTACTTCACCAGTCCCTCGACGGGTCGCAGGCCGTATTCGTACCGGAGCGTGAAGTTTTCGCTGAGCACCAGCACATCCAGCCCCTGCCGCTCGGCCCGCTGAGCGAGCGATTCCAGGCTGAGCGTGCCGGTACTGGCTGTGCTATGGACATGGATGGCCGCCTTCAGCGAGAGGCGGCCCGCAGGCGGGCTTTCCGCCTGCACGGCCGAGGCATAGACAGCGAGCGCTGACGTGAGCGCGAGAAGGAGCCACCATGCATATGGCCGTCGCTTACGCATCACGCGCCGCCTCGCGATACAGGTCCTCGACCTTCCGCACCATCGCCTCGATGCCGTAGTTGTCGCCGATGCTGCGAGCGGCCCCTGCACCGAGCTCGCGTGCTCCGACGGGGTCCTGCACCACTCGACGCAGGGCGCGCGCCAAAGCCTGCGCATCACCCGGCGGAACGAGCAGCCCGTTGGCACCATCATGAATCAAGGCCGGAATCCCGCCGACCCGGCTCGCGATCACCGGGAGGCCCGCCGCCATGGCTTCAACCAGCGCCCGCCCCATACCTTCGTTGAGCGACGGCAACACGAAACAATCGAACCCGGCCAGACACTGTTCGATTTGATCGCGATGCCCGACGAGATGGACCGCGGCCGCCACGCCGGTGTCCGCGGCCAGCCGAGTCAACGCCTCGCGCTGATCGCCCGATCCCACGATGACGAGGTGCAGCTGTGGAAACTCCGGCTTCAATCGGGCCACCGCTGCGACCAGGAACCGATGGCCTTTGATCTCGGTCAACCAGCCGACCGACCCCACCACGAATGCATCCGGAGGACAATCGAACCAGGTGGGAATGGCCTTGCCCTGTCGGCGCGCCCGGCGGAATCGAGCCAGGTCGATGCCGCTCGGAATCACGGCGAATCGGTCGGCCCGGCCGACGCCCCGGTCCAGATGATCGCGCCGCTCGGCGTCCGTCAAGGCGATGAGCCGGGCGGTCCCTCGCGCCAGCCGCCGTTCGATCTGGAGAAAGAGCCACGAGCGAAGGCGGCCGAAATGACCATAGAAGACATGCCCGTGGGGCGTGTGCAGGATGAGCGGCACGCCGGCCCACCAGGCGGCGAGCCGGCCCAGCACGCCGGCCTTCGATGTGTGGGTATGGACGAGATGCGGGCGCTCCGCCCGCAACAGGCGAATCAGCTGCCACAGCGCCGCGCTATCCCGTAGCGGATCGATCTGCCGCACGAGCGAGGGCAGCACATGGCACCGGATCGGCTCCTTGTCCAACCGCCGGATATTTTCTTCCGTCGCCGTGCGTCCGCCCTGTGCGTCCCACATCCCGGCCTCGCCGGTGACCACGACCGGTTCAAACTGCGTGCGATCGTGGCCCAACACGGTCAGCAGCGTATTCTGCGCCGAGCCGCCATGATCCAGCCGGGTAATGATATGGACGACTTTCCGCCGTTCCATCACGTCCTATGCGGCTTGTCGCAGCGGCTCCGCCGCGCTCATCAGGGCGGCAAGATCGCGACAATGCCGCTGCCAGTTATACCGCTGTTCCACCAGCCCACGGGCCTTTCGTGAGAGGCGCTCGGCCTCGCTTGGTTGCTGCAGCCGGATGACCATGCGCTCCAGCGCCGCCGCCAACGACCGGCTGTCTGTTCCCCCGGCCACCAGCATCGGATCCAGCTGAGAGAGCACCTCGGGTATCGCGCCCACTGGCGTGCCCAATACCGGCGTCCCGCAAGCCATCGCCTCGACCGTGACGAGTCCGAAACCTTCCAGCTCCAGACTCGGCATGACGACGAGATCGGCGGCCTGATAATATTGCGCGAGATCGCATTCGGGAACAAAGCCGAGCAACCGCACGAGATCTTGGAGACCGTGCACACGAATGGCGGCTTCCAGGCACGCACGTAGCGGGCCTTCCCCGCCGATGAGCAGCGTGCAGGGCCGGCCCGCCGCCCGTAGATGGGCCACCGCCTCCACGAGATGTTCGAGCCCCATCCGAGGCACGAGGTTGCGGACGGCGAACAGGAGCGGTGCGCCTGCGGGCACTGCCAACCTCGCGCGCAATGCCCGGCGGTCGGCGGCCGGCTTGAAGGCCTGCGGATCGGCGGCTCCCGGAATCATGGCAATGCGGTCGCCGGCCATCCCATGCGCCTCGATGACACGCCGGCGCATGAAGTCGCTGAGCACGACGATACGGTCGCAGCGAGTCATGACCGCCCGCTCCATCCAACGGCGCGCCAGACCGTTGACGCGCCTCCGCCATCCTCCAAACGGCGACACCGCCGCGGTCTGCCTCGTCTGATATTCCTCGTGCGCCAGCGAATGGCACACATAGATCCACCGTGAGGCCGCGTGCCGGCGGAACATCAGCGGACCACAGCCGGCCAATGCCTGGTGAATGACGACGGCATCCATCGGCTCCGTCGGTCGAAGGCGGTCAAAGAGCTGCACCGAGCGTTGGACCGACGACCACACGAACATGGCCTCGTGCATCCGGTTCACGGGATACCGGGACTCCCTGATGCCTTCGATGGAGGCCACGTTGTCCGCCGTCCCTTCCGGCGAACGGGTCAGCAGCTCTACCTGATGCCCCAGCGCCGCAAGGCCGACGGCCTGGTTGCGCAAGACCCGCTCGGCTCCCCCAACGACCCGTGCCGCGCTGACCTCCGCTGCCAACACGATCTTCATCGCGCCACCGCCTCGGCGAGCCGGTCCGGCGTGCGGGCGGTCAGACCGCGATGCCAGAGCTCGAGCACCATCAGCGCGTAGAGCTGATCGGCGAAGTTCCGTCGGCCGCTCCGATGCTCCTGCAGCAGCCACCGCACGTAGGCCGGCTTGACGTAATCGCGCCGCCGGACTGCGTCGTCCGACAGCAGATCGCCGGCCATCTCGCGCAGATCTTCCCGCAGCCAGCGGGCCATCGGCACCATGAAGCCTTGCTTCGGCGCGCGGAGAACCGGATCGGGCAGCGTGCCTCTGAGCGCACGGCGCATCATGCCCTTCAAGTCCCAACCGGCAAACCGGACGGAGGACGGCACGCTCAACGCCCACGCCAACAGATGGTGATCGCAGAACGGCACGCGGAGCTCCAGCGAATGCACCATGCTCATCCGATCGCCCATCCGCAACAGGTCGTCCGGCAAGTACGCCTGCAAATCGGCGCCCATCGCGCGATCGGCCGGATCGCCGGAAGGCCACTCGTCGAAAAGGAAGGGGGTCGTGCCGCGGCGCCGCGCGCTGAGCGCGGACTGCAGGTTGGCACTCCAGAGGCGGTCCTCCCATTCGGCCGGCAGAAAGGTCGTCCAGCGTCGATACTGTTCCGAGAGCGTCCGATCGCCGTCCATGAGAAAGCGCTTGAGCCGGCTCCACCGATCCCGGCCGGTGCCGCGCTCGGCCATCGCTCGCCGGGCGAGGCGCGCGATCGCTGTCCGCCAGGCCACCGGCAGGCGCTGATAGCGAGCGGCCGCCTGGATCCCCACATACCGCGGATAGCCGCCGAACAATTCGTCGCCGCCGATCCCCGAGAGCGCCACCGTGACGGAGCGCCGCGCCACCTCCGAGACCAGGTACGTCGGAATGGCCGAGGCGTCCGCGAACGGCTCTCCCATCGCGTCCACGACGCGCGGCAGCCAGGAGACGGCATCCGGTTTCAAAATCACTTCCGTATGGGTCGTCTCGAAGTGCGCCGCCAACGATCGCGCCGACGCCAATTCGTTGAAGGACTGATCGGCCGGATGGTCATAGCCGATCGAAAACGTCTTGATGGGGCCGGTTTGCTCCGCCCGCATCATGGCCAACAGCGACGCCGAATCGAGGCCGCCGGATAAGAAGAGCCCCAAGGGAACATCGCTGACCAAATGGTGGCCGACGCTGTCGCGCAGCCGGTGAAGAAACTGCTCCTTGGCCTCCTGTGCGCCGAGCGAGGCCATCGGCGCTTCTTCCGCCGGACGGTAATACCGGAGGAATTCCAGCGTGCCGCCTCGGATGGTGATCGCTTCTCCCGGACGCACCTGGTACACGCCTTCAATGACGGTCTCCGGTCCCGGCACATAGAGATGGGTCAGGTAGTCGGCGATGGCATCGGTCCGAAGCCGCCACTCCGGGAGCGCGTCCAACAGGGACGGCAGCTCGGAGGAAAAGGCCAGCCGCGTTCCGAGCCCCTGGCGGCTTGGGAGAACCGTATAGTAGAGCGGTTTGATCCCCAGCCGATCCCGCACCAACCAGGCTTCGTCCCGTTCCCGATTCCATACCGCGGCCGCGAACATTCCGCGCAATCGATGGACTGCGGCCGGCCCCTCCTCTTCATAGAGATGCGCGAGCACTTCCGTATCGCAGCAGGAGCGAAATCGATGCCCCTTCTTCAGCAACTCCTCGCGCAGCGCCCGATAGTTGTAGATTTCGCCGTTCATCACGGCCCAGATCGTGCCGGTCTCGTTACAAACCGGCTGATGGCCGCCTTCGGGATCGATGACTTTCAGCCGTCGCGCGCCCAGGACCACGCCCTGTTCGCGATGCACGCCTTCATCGTCCGGACCGCGATGGACCAAGCGGGCCAGCATCCGCGGTACGCGGTCGCCGCCGTCCGGGCCGATGATGCCACAAATTCCGCACATGGTCAGCGTCCTTTCTCCAATTTCCTCTCGCGGCGGTCGTACTCCTGCCGTTCGCGCTCATGGCGGGGCGAGACCTGCGCCGGCGGGACATCGACCGGTTCGTAGCGCGTATGTTTCGCGGAGCCCACCGAATCCCACAGCGCCCGCACCCCCAGCGCCGCGGCCGCCCCCAAGAGGGCCAACAGCAGGACGACGCCCCACCGGCGGACTCGGCGGCGCCACGATCGCTGGCCGATGTACTGGGCATGGCTCATGGCCGGCTCCTCCGCGCGGCTATTTCGAACGAGGGCGCGCACAGCAGCCGCCCCCCCGACAAGGAATACAGCGCTTGAGATAACGGCCGGATCACCGCCCGGCTGATCGACCATTTCACGCGACTCCACCGGGGATGCGCCGGCGACGGCGGGCCTTCGCTCGGAGTGGAATTCCGGAGGCCGATGACCTCCAAGCCGGCCTGCGCCATGAGCCGGGACAGAGCGGTGGTCGTATACAGATACCAGTGGAACGCTTGGTCGTAACGGGAGCCGATCCAGGCCGCCGGCGCCCGCAGCGCCAGATGGAAGGCGCCGTTCGTCGCCCGGACCACCACGACACCCTCCGGCGTAAGCGCGCCCGCCACCTGGCGCAACATCGCCACCGGATCGACGACCGTCTCGAGCACATTGATCAACGTCACCACATCGAACTGGCCCGTGCCTTCCGGGCGATCCAGCGCTTGCGGCGGCAGCATGGTGAACCCTTTCTTGGCGGCCCGTATGGCGGCTCCTTGCGACAGCTCGATGCCGGTGCCGGTCCAGCCCGCCGCCCGGCAGAGCATGAGAAACTCACCGTCGCCGCAGCCGATGTCGAGGATGGTTCCCGGCGGACGGCGATAGGCCGAGACATGCTCCAGCACGCTCTCAAAGACCGGCCGGCGGTCGTCCGAGGATTCGGCCTCCCCGTACGCGCCGTCATAGGTCTCGCGAAAGTAGCCTTCGAGTAATTCCGGCGAAGGACGCGGGTGGAGAAAGACCAATCGGCAGTGCGGGCAGCGCACATATTGTCTGGTCGCTGTCCGAAACAGGGGATGAGGCGGAGCCTGACTGCCGCAGGGACAGCCCTGTTCTGTGCCGCCCACGACACTCGCCGGCTTCATGCCGCCGCCCTTTCCGCCGGAGGCGGCACTCGCATGGATGCAGGCACGCCCGCCTCGAGGAGGGCGATCGTTTCCCGCACCATCCGCTCGGCGGTGAACTTGGCCGCCACGCGCGCGCGCCCGGCCTCACCCATCCGGGCGGCTGTTTCCCGATTCCTCAGCACTTGACCAATCGCCGCCGCCAAGGCCGGCGCATTTCTGGCCGGCACGAGCCGACCCGTCATACCGTCCTCGATGATTTCCGGCACGCCGTTGACGGCGGTGGCCACGACCGGCTTGGCCATGGCCAGCGCTTCCAACACGACGAAGGGAAACCCTTCGGACAGGGACGGCAGGACCACGACATCGGCCGCCGCGTAGAATTCCGTCACCGCATCGGTCGCGCCGACGAACCGGCAGGCATGCTCGACGTCTTGTTCGCGCGCCAGCGCCCGCAAGGCTTCGCGACCTTCTCCGTCGCCGACGAAGAGACAACACGCACCGGGCCACTCCTTCAGCAAGGCGGGCAGCGCGTCGAGCAGGTAGCGATGCCCTTTTTGCGCCGTCAGCCGGGCGACGGTGAGCAGCACCGGTCCCGGGCCCGTGCACCATTCCCGGCGGATTCTGTCGCCGCCCCGCTGGGTGAACGACGCGGGATCCACGCCGTTGTAAATGGTCACGGTCTTGGCCGCCGCCCCGGGACAGTCTGCCACAACGGCTTGTCGGATCGCCTCCGACACACAGATGGTCCGATCCGCCAGCGGCTCGGTCATGCGCAGGATCGACTTGTAGGCCCATCGCTTGAGCGGGCTCACTTCATAATCGCTGATGGCATTGTGCACGGTCGACACAATATAGGGCACGCCGGCGATGCGTCCCGCGAGACGCCCGTAGACGTTCGCGCGGGCGCCATGCGTCTGGAGCACAGCCACCCGCTCCCGCTTCAGCAGCCGCGCCAGCTCGAGCAATGCCAGCGGATTCATCAGCGGCTCCAAGGAGATGACCGCGACGGCCACACCTTGCTTCATCAGCTTCTGGACGAACGGGCCGGACTCCGGGCAAATGACCAACGGCCGAAATTTCGCGCGATCCAAGCCCGCCAGGAGCCATTCGAGATAGCGCTCCCCGCCGCCATAGCCGGCGGAGCCGGCGAGCTGCGCCAGGACAATGTGACTCATGGCTTCCGCCCCACGGCCAGCAGGCTCCCGCGGAAATGCGGGACGGCGTAAAACGGCCATTTCGTCCAATCGATCACGCGCTGCCTGGCCGGCAGCCGGCAGTCCTGGGTATCTTCGCCCAGGAAGAAGCGGGCCTCCGCGATCGCAAAGCCGGCCTGGCGCAGCATGTCGGTTATCTCGTGCATCGCATACTCGCGCGCGTGGGGCCGCCATTCATCGTCCGGATCGTCGTACCCCGGCGGCGCCAGCCGGTCGTTCAACGTGCGGCCGATGAGCAGCTTGAAGATGTTGCCGATGCGCGTGACGTTCGGCGTCGTGAGCACCACATGCCCGCCGGATTTCAGGATGCGGGCCGCCTCCGCCACCAGATGGTACGGCGACGTGAGATGCTCGATGATTTCGAGCGCAAACACCAGATCGACCGAGGCGTCCGGCAGCGGCACCTTCTCGCTGTAGCCTTTCGACCGGAATTGCGATCCGGCCGGATCGAGATTCACGGTGAAGAGCTCCGCGTCGCTGTCCTGCTTCATGAAAGCCTTGAACTCCGTGTCCATCATGAGGCCGGCGCCGAACAGCCGCGCCCGGTTCGTGGCATCAAGTCGTCGCAACAGCCGCAGGAGACTCCCCGGGAAGGGACCGAAATCCACGATCATCGGATCGGGGACGGCGAGGGGTTTCAAGCCGCTGCGAAGCGCGACGTGCAGCCGGTCTCGGCACTTCCAGGCGTGGTGCATGGGAACGGTGAACCGCGGGTTGGCGGAGCCATAGGCCTCGTAGCGCGACGGCTGATAGGCGCGCAGGGCGCGCTGAAACGCTCGTCTCGTCAATTCAACGCCCATCGCATCACGCTTTCCTTCCCACGATGAGCAAGGTATCGGTGAGCAATCGATAGTGCAGCGGCCCGAGCCATTCGAAGCGTTGGCGCAGCCCGCTCAACATGGCCGTCTCCAACCCCGCCCCTTCCACCAACCGTCGCAGCGACGCGGCGTTGAAGGAATGCAGGTGCCGTTCGTCCGCCGTGACCGACGGCACGTCCCCCAGCAAGGCTTGGAGACGAAACCGCCAGAACGCCACGTTGGGCACGGTCACGAGCAGGTGACCGCCCGGCTGCAGGACGCGCGCGCATTCGGCCACCGCGCGGTCCGGGTGCACGAGGTGCTCGATGACTTCGCTGGCAATCACCAGATCGAACTGTGCATCCTCGGCCGGAAGCCGCCCGCCATCGAGATCCACCCTCTCGTGCCGATCCAATCCGGAACTCCGCGCGAGCGCCGCGCCGGAAAGATCGCACCCGTGAATCTGCACGCCCGGACAACGCGACCGAATCGCCCGCGCCAGCCGTCCGTCGCCGCAACCGACGTCCAGGATTCGCGTGGGCTGCAGCCGTTGCGCGAGCTGCGCGATTTGGCCGTATCGTTGGACCTGTTCAAAACGCGCGCTGTCGGCCTTCCAGCCGTTCCACTCGCGATCATAGTCGGCCTGACGGCGTAAGGATGTTTCATTCATACGGCGCTCCCCGCTCGCTTCTCGGCCAGGATACAGAGCCCGTTGCCCCGCCGCGGCGGGACGATCATTTCGCTCAGAACCGTGATCAAGAGCGGGAGCAGCACCATGAACCCGATGCCGGGAATGCGGCGGCGTTCACCGAGCGAGAACAGCTCCTTGACCAAGGACGTGACCGCGCCGAAGGTCCAGCGCGCCTCCATCACGGTGAGGCCCAGGCGCTCCAGATCCGTCACGAGGCCGGCCGGTTCGAACCCTTCGCGCACGTGGTCATCGCCCTCCCGATGCTCCCGAAAATTGTTCGGCGCGTCCCTCGCCGCGGGCGTGAACCAGTGCCGCTGCTCGGCGCTCGGAACATGGATGAACAGGAGACCTCCGGGCCGCAACGCTCGCGCCAACCGCTCTAGGACGGCCTCATAGTCGTGAATATGCTCGAGCACGTCAATGGAATAGATGAGATCGTACCTGCCTGCGTCGGTCAGCGAGGTCAGGTCGCCCCGTTCCAGACACAGGTTCGGCGGCAGGTCTCTATCGGGCCGATGTGCGTACTGGAGATCCAGCCCGCGCACGGCGGCCTGCGGATACGTGCGCGCCAAAAAGGCGGCGAGCTGCCCGTCCGGTCCGCAGCCGGCGTCCAGAACCGTTTTCCGGTTCTCGCGTAAAAACCTCCGGACCGCCCGCTGCAAGTACAGGCTCTTCACCGCCAGACCCGCATGTACCCCTCCGAGCCAGCGTTCAGCGGTCAGCATCCGTAGGGTTCGATAGAGCCGTCCCACGAGGCCGCCCGTCGAAGCCTCCGCGTGCAGGATCTCTCCGGCCGCCGGCGCCGAGGCCGGATGGACCTTTATCCGTTCAGACATCGCTCGTACACCGCCATGGTTTGCTCGGCCGCTCGCTGCCAACTGAAGCGTGCGGCTTGCCGGAGCCCCTTGTCGATCAAGGCGCGGCGTATCCCGTCGTCCTCGAGCACCGACTGCATGGCCCTTGCGAGCACGGCCGGGGCGCACGGTACGTCCAGGAGCAGGCCGGCATCGCCGATCACTTCGGGCAAGGACGACGTGCGATAGGCGATCACCGGCACGCCCACCGCCATCGCTTCCAGCGGCGGCAAGCCGAACCCTTCCCACAAGGATGGATAGACGAACAACGCGGCGCCCGCGTACAGCGCCGGCAGATCGATGTCCGGCACATGACCGGCCAAGACCACCGCCTCGCCGAGCTTCGCCGACGCCAGCGCGTCGGTTAAGTCCGATCGTCGCCCGCTCACATGCCCGGCGATGACCAGGCGGACGGACGTATTGGCTTGGCGGAGGAGCGCAAACGCCGCTAACAGCCCGCGCCAATCCTTGCGCCGATCGATCGCGCCGACGTAGAGGATATACGGGGTTGTCCATCCCTGCCGCTCTCGATAGGCGCGAATCGTCTCCTCCGGCGGCTTCCGCGCGACCAGCGGATCCACGGCATGCGGAATCACCGCAATGCGGTCCGCCGCCACGCCGGCCAGCGCCACGAGATCCCGCTTCGTCGCCTCGGACGGGGCGATCACCGCCGACGCGCGCCGGGCGGTCAGCGGAATCCAGTGCGCCCAATACCAGCGCGCTCTGGCGGTGGGCAGCCAATCCGGATGGCGCAGATAGAGCAGGTCATGCACGGTCAGCACCAAGGGCTGCCTCCGCCACAGGGCGCCGGAGAAGGCCGGCGCGTGAATCACGTCCACTCCGTCCCGCCAGGCGCGCCAGGGAATCTCGCCCTGATCCCGCCAAAGCTGGTGCGGCATGCGCCATCCTGCATGATAGGTGCAAGGCCACGTGATGAACTGGTTCGCCGGATAGCGTCGCTGCAAGGCCTCCAAGAGATTGCCGAGATAGGTCGTGAACCCGTGCCGTACCCCGGCTCCGAACGCCTGACAGTCGATCCCGACTCTCATGTCCGGCCTCCGGACGCCGAGGCCGCACACTGCCGCGGCGGCCCCTGAAGCAGCGCCTGCTCCACCAGCCACCGGGCCATGTGGCGCGCGGCAATCTCATGGGCCCGTTCCGTCCAATGGGCGCCGTCGAGCCGGAAGAACAAGGGCCGGGAATCTGCGTTCCCCGATGCGGCGCGGAAGACCTCGCGCAGTCGCAGCACGGCGTCCACGCCGGATTGCGCTGCGGCTGTTTCACTGGCGGCGGGCCCGGGCTGCGTCAACTCCTGCATGGCCGGGAGCACGACCACCGCCATCCGCCCTCGATCCGCTCGCACGTCATCATCCAGCCGGCGCAGCAACGCCGCGGTCAGCGGCACGCCGCCCGGATCATCGAGCGATTCGGCGGAGGCGGTCCCGACCAGCACCTGCCTCACGACTTCCCTTCCCCATCCTGTAAGCGCGTAGAGGCGCACATGCCGTTTCAGCCAATCGCCCGCGGTTTGGTCCTTCCCGATGGCTCGCCCCTTCCACCCGGGCTCCATCGGAACCGGGGCGGCAGCCAGCTGCACTCCGTCCTGCGACAGGCGAAACGTCGGTTTGGCATAAGGTCCTTGAAATGGCGAGAGATTCTCCCGCA
Organism: uncultured Nitrospira sp.; assembly: GCA_964642845.1. Taxonomy (GTDB): domain Bacteria; phylum Nitrospirota; class Nitrospiria; order Nitrospirales; family Nitrospiraceae; genus Nitrospira_D. The sequence continues at coordinate 7,801 of CAZXRB010000050.1, read as the reverse complement.
CGTCGTTCGCGTAGAGACCGAGCACGACAAGATCCGGACAACCGACCGCTCTCAGCCGGCGGTAGAGCAAGAGCTCCTGGCCCGTGTCGTAGCCCGGAACCGCCGCATTGCGGATGATCACCTCCACGCCGAGCTTCGCCAGTTCCTCCTCCAGGAGATCGGAGTACCGCCGTTCTTCCTCCACGCCGTAGCCCCAGGTGATGGAATCGCCCAGGAGCAACACCTCGTACTGGCCCGGCCGTTTGGCGTGCCACGAATGGACATTGCGGAACCCGCGCTCATCCAGCCGCACTTCGGTCGCGAACTCCCAACCGGCAAACCGCCCGCGGGCATCGGCCCGTCCGCGCCAGCCAAGCTCCGGATCATAGATAAAGAAGCGCCGATGGTCCTCAACGGTCACCGGACCGCGCCGGTGCAGCTCGACGGCCGGCACAGGGATCACGCGCAAGACGACCTCCGCGAGCGCCAGCCCGCTCAGGAGGCCAAGGGCCACCGCAGCCGCGGCATGCCGGCGTCTAGGCGGCACGCTGTTCGACCGGTTCATCATGTTGCTCGATTCCCTGGCTCCGCTGAAACGCTTGTCGCAGGCCTCGCACAAAGGCGCGGTGTCGCCGGCACACGAACCGCCAGCCCTCCCGGCAACAGGGCCGGTTGCCGACGTGTTGCCGCCACAGCTTCCACCAGACGCGCGGCCAGGTCCGAACCGGCATGTGCTTCACGGTCATGTACGTCATGTTGCGGAAGTAACTTTCATACCAGTGATGCGAGGCGTCGCTCGTCCCGAACAGGTGCCGATTGTCATGCCCGCCTTCGCTCTCGTACTGGTGGAGCACGGACGCCGTCGGCTCGAACAGGACGCGGTAGCCCGCCGCCAGCGCACGCAGGCAGAAATCGTTCTCGAATCGGACCGCGTTGCCGGTGAAGCGTTCGTCGAATCCGCCGAGGCGGACGAACAGCGACCGCCGGCAGGACATGTTCGCCCCCGGCGCGGTGACGACGTCGGCGCGTTGATCGTGGTCCCAGGTCGTGTAGTACCAGCCCCACCAGCGGTCCGCCGAGCGGGGATCGTAGGGATGGGCCGGGCCGCCCCGCGCATCTTTCACCCGCCCCGCGACGACGCCGATGGAGTCGTCGCCGTAGCAGGCCGCATGCGTGGCAAGAAACCGAGGATCGGGAATGCGCACGTCGTCGTCCAGAAACACCAGCAGCTCACCCGCGGCCAGGCGCGCCCCGGCATTGCAGGCCGCGGTGACGCTCGGGTGACGCAGCCGCACGTGGCGGATGCGGCCCGCGTGGCGTCGCAGAAACTCCTCCGTCTCGGGCCGATGGCTCGGCGACTGATCGACGACAATGGTTTCATAGTCCGTCCCATCCTGGCGGAAGACATCGGTGAGGCACTCGCGCAGCAGCTGTTCCCGCCGGTAGGTCGGAATGATGACGGAGATCTTCATACCGCCGCCAAGTGATAGACCCTGTGTTTGGGAAACCGCCGCACAGAGGGCACCAGGCCAAACCAGTCGTTGATCGGCCCATACACCAGATCGAACAGCCGCTTGGTGATCGGCGTCGCATCGGCCCAGCGGGGAAACAGATAGCCGACGCCCGTCCGGCTCAGGACCTTGAACTGCGCCGCCGCGCACCAGGCTTCCAGCTCGCTCGTGCGCACGAACTTGTGCGGGAACCATGGAATCGCCGCCGCCGTAAACTCCCGCAAGTGCTCGCGCTCGTCACAATAGAGCGGCCGCCGCAGCCGATACATTTCCCAATAGGTGCGCAGGGTCACGTTGGGCACGCTGATCACGAGCCGGCCGCCCGGCTTGAGAATGCGGCGTAATTCACGTAGCGCCTGCGGCACGTCGGGCACGTGCTCCAGCGTTTCCAAACACGTCGCCACTTCCACGGAGCCGGGCGCAAGCGGCATGGATTCCAGAAAACTCTGCAGGAGCAGCACGGGCCGGCCTGACGAGCGAAGCTTCTTCGCCGCGCGACGCAGGCGCACGCCGGACAACTCGATCCCGATACGCTGCGGCATGCGACCGGCCACCTTGAGCAACAGCCGGCCGTCGGCGCAGCCGATGTCGGCGAACAGGCCCCGGCATGCCGGCAAGCGGGCGATGACGTGGTCCAAGAGCCGGTCGCCCCAGCCTCCGCTGGTGCCGTCCGGCCCATAATACTGCGCGTCCATGTCGCCATGGTCGCGCGCGAGCTGCTCATAGAACTCCCGGTATTCGACGCGGTCCATGAGCTCATCCGCGCCACGCGTCATGATCGTTCAAACTCTGCATACAGAAACTGGCCCCAGGGACGGCACAGGCGCGCGAGCCAGGCCGGGGAGCCGGCGCCGGCGCCGGTCAGGCTATCGGCCACCAGCGGACGGAATCCGAAGGGCGCCAGCAGCTCGGCCAATTCCTTGCGGGAGTACTCTTTCCAGTGATGGAAGAGATTGCCTTCCTCCAGCAACTCAGCCACGCGGAGATAGCCGCCGCGTCCGGTCAAGAACCGCGTCACCCTGTCCCTCATGGCGTGATAGCCGTAGAAGTTCGGCGTGGTGACGATCAGCCGGCCACCCGGCGCGAGGATGCGCGCCAACTCCCCCAACTGGACGCGCGGATTGGCGTTCCAATGCTCGATCGTTTCCAAGAGAAACACGGCGTCGAACGCGCCGTCGCCGTAGGGAAGGCGCTCCAAGCGGCTCAGCGGCTCGACGACCCGGTTTGCAATGTTGAAGTCCTTGGCGCGCCGCTCGATGAGCGGATGCGCCGCAAACTCGCGGACGTCGCAGCCCTCCACATCAAAACCGGCGCATTTCAGCACCGCCGCCAGATGAAGATAGTGCGAGCCGACGTCGAGCATCCGCTGCGGCGGCCTGGCGCTGTAGCGCAAAAACAGTTTGGCCGTGCGGTAGAACCGTTCCCGATGCGCCCGCCAGTACGTGAGGTGGATGCGGGCCAGCTCCGCGTGCTCGGCCGGGACGACCATCGCCGTGAGCCGCCGTTCCGCCTCAGCGAACGCGGCCTGCAGATCCACCGGCGGGCGGGGCGGCGCACCGGCCGCCGCGTCGCTTCCGAGCGGAAGGGTCGTCACCATACCTCGCGCCTCCACAGCGACAATAGTCGCGGATACTCGACGCGCCACAGATACCAGGCGTACAAGGACACGATGCCCGCGCCGGCCAGTGCGAGCGGCGCGACTCCGACGACATGGCTCGGCAGGAGTTGCATCAGGCCCGCGCCCAGCGCGGCGCTGATCAGGGCGATCCACGCCAGCGAGACGAGGGCCGGCCTCGCCGCCTCCCCGATGAGATCGACCGCCGATTTCGCCGAGACCAGCACACTGGCCAGATAGGCCAGCGCCAACGCGCCCGCCGCGCCCGCGAGGCCGAACCGTGCCAGCAGCGGCATGATCACGACGGCATACAGGGCGCATTGCACCACCGCCGCCCGCAGCGGCAGATCGGCCCGGTTCATGCCGTATTGGACGGCGGTCATCGTCCCCGTCAGGCCCGCGCAGACGGCGTAGAGACTCAAGATGCGCACAGGCTCCACCGCATCGCTCCACCGCGATCCGAATACGAGCGGCACGATGACCGGCGCGAAGACCGCCAGGCAGGCCGCCGCCGGCAACAGCAGCAGCCCGACTAGCTTCATCTGGACCAGAAAGGCTTTCACCGCGGCCTGTCGATCCGTTTGCAGCCTCGCATAGGTCGGCAGACTCACTTGACCGAGCATCACCGTCGCCCGCACGCCGATCAGCAGCGGAATCGCCATCGCGATCTGATAGAGCCCCAGTGATTCCGCTCCCAGCGTGCGCCCGATGAGAAATTCACCGCCGCTCAGGATGCACACGGTCAACACCGTCGTGACGTTCACGCATTTCCCGAACTGCACGAAGTACCGGAGCGACGGTCCCGCCCACGCGAACCGGGGCCGAAAGGGCGCCACGCCGTAGGACCACAGGCAGCTGAAGGTACAGCCGGCGAGAAGGCCGCCGACCAGGGCCCACACGGTCTGATAGCGCCAGGCGAGGCCGATCGTCACCGTCATTTCCACTGCTCTGCGGAGAAGGTCCATGCGCACCCGCTGAGCGAAATCCAAGCGCCGCAGCAGCAGCGCCAGTCCCGGACTCTGGATGCCTTGCAAGACCGCCGCGACGGCATGGATCCGAAGCACCGGCGCCAAGGCTGGCGCCTGCATCGCCTGCGCGATCAAGCCGGCCGTCAGCCACAGGCCGGCGGCCAAGGCGGTGGCGCGCAGACAGGACAGCGTCCATGCGACGGCCAGGTCATCGTCCTGCACCTCGCGCCGGGCCACCAGCGCCGGATCGAGACCCAGTTCCGTGAGCGTGAACAGCACGAGCACTACGGCCGAGGACATGGCCATGAGCCCGAAGTCGGCGGGCATCAAAAGCCGCGCGAGCACCATCATCTGCGCCAGGGCCAAGACCTTATCCAGGACGAAGCCGGCCGCCACCCAGGCCCCGGCTTGGAGGACCAGATGGCGCAGCCTCGGGGCGGACCCTCCGACCGACTGAACATTCGTCGCCAGCATGCTCACGCAGCCCTCACCAAAGTGGTCTCCGCCGCTAATGGCCGATCTTGTTCGATCGCGTCTTGGCAGACGCGCTCCAATTCACCGGCCCGCGCGGCCCAGGTGTGATCTCCCAGGATGGCGCGGCGCGCCTGGGTCCCCATTCGAGCGCGTAGACTCGGATCATTCAAGAGACGGAGGAGCTGCCGCGCCACGTCGCGCGGATCGCCGGCCGCCGCGCTCAGCCCGCAGCCGAGCGATTCCACCAGGTCGCCATAGCCGGGCCCCGCCGTTGTCACGACCGGCCGGCCACAGGCGAGATACTCCCACAGCTTCATCGAATCGCCCGGATAGGAACGGGTTGGCTTGTGCAAGACCACACAGACGTCGCAGGCCGCGATCCAGAGCGGGACGAGCTCGAACGCCGCTCGCCCGACGAAGGTTACGTGGCGCGCGAGGCCCCGGTCCCTCACCTGCTGCTCCAGCGCCGTCTTGGTCTGCCCTTCTCCCACCAAGAGCAGCTGCGCACCCGGATACCGGCCGATGACCTCGGACATGGCGTCCACGAGCGTCTCCAACCCATGCCAGGGGAAGAACCCGCCCACGAAACCGATCGAGGGGCCTGGTCCCTGGAGACCCAATGTGGCTCGGGCCTCGGCCTGGGGGAATGGAATGAAGCGATCGGGAGCCACGCCGTTGCGAATCACCGCTCGGCGCTGACCCGCAACGGGCGGCAGCTGCTCCAACAGTTCAGGGCACACGCTGACGACGGCCTGGGCTTGCGCCACCCCACGATGCAGCCCAGCCGTCAACAGGGTTCTTATGGGACGGATCTTCCAGATGCCGGTTACCTCTTCAGCCGGTAAGCCGTTGACGAAATACACGAGCGGACAGCGCTCATCCTTAAGCGCCCAGAGCGGCGCCACCTGACCCGGCGAATCGAACCACAGCAGGACGTCAGGTCGCCGCCCCTCCATCAGCCGCCGCAGCATTCGGCCGGATCGCAGCAGGAACGACAACGGGCGCAGCAGGCCCCGCCGCATGACCGGCACCCAATGCGCATCGACGGCTCCTGTGAGGCCCCTGCAAGGCGCCATCGGCTCGGGCGCGACCAGCGTCACCGCGTGGCCCCGCTGCGCCAACGCCGCCGTCAGTTCCAGCACTTGGCGCGCGCCTCCCGCCGACACGCTGAGATCCTCATCACCGTACGTGAGAATGTGCATGATGACCGGTCTGCTGGTTCACGGCGAGCCACGTCCGAAGTTGATCGACGATACGGGCCCAACTGAACCGCTGCTCGACAAAGCGGCGGCCTTGGGCGCCCAGCGCGGCGCGGCGAGCGGGATCGTTCAGCAGGGCGATGATCGCGTCGGCCAACGGTTGAACCCGGTCAGGCGGAACGAGTTGCACGCCGCTGTCCGGGCCGAACATCCGCACGACGCTGGGGATGGCGCTGGCGACAACCGGGCGCCCGCAGGCGAGATAATCGAAGAGCTTGACCGGCGACGTTTCCCCGCGATCCCCGCGAAACGGCGCGACACAGACTGTCATGGCGCCGATCCAGCCGGGCACCTGGGCATAGGAAACCCGTCCGGTCCATCGGATGGAGGACGCCAACCCAAGCCGGACCGCCTGCTCCTTCAATTCGCCGGCCGCTTCGCCGTCGCCCACGAGCGCGAGTTGCACGGCGGGGCACGCCTGTTTCACCAGCACCATGGCGTCCAACAAACAGGACATCCCCTGGTAACGGTACAAACTCCCCACAAACCCGACGCAAGGCTCCTGGGGAAGCCCGAGCTCGCGACAGGAGGCGGCGGGATCGCGCGGCGCGAAGAGCCGCGTGTCGGTGCCGCTTGGCAGCACCGTGATCCATTCAGGTCGTACGCCGTAGCGCCGGACGAGGAGCTCTTTCAAGCCTTCGGTCAACACGACGACTCGGTCACAGCGCGTGAGCGCCCAGCGCGCCGCGGCATGGGCGAGGATCCTCACGAGCCCCTGCGATCTGGCCGACCAATCAGGAATCGGTTCGCCGTTCACCTCGCACACGCATCTCGCTCCGAGCAGCCGCGCGAGCCACAAGGGATGCGGGCTGTCCATCCAGCGGTAATAGACAACGTCCGGCCTGCGACGGAAGCCTGCCAGCAGCCCCCGCACGAACGACAGGGCCGCGTAGGACAGCGGGCGCAGCACCGGCCAGTGGAGCAGCCGGATCGGAATGACCCGCGCGGCTCGCGCCATGAGCGCGGAGCGATAGCGCGGCGGGAAGACGGTCACGTCGTCACCGGCCTGCACCAGCGTCTCAGCCAAGGTCCAGATGCGCACGAGCCCCACGGGATCGCGCGGAGCGTCCGGCTCGAACCAGTAGCAGAAGATCTGCCACCTCACACCGGCCTCCCGCGCTCCATCGCCGGCTGTGCGTTGATCGAGGGCAGCAGCATGACGAGGCCGGCGCACAGCCAGAACGGCTCCATGATTCGAATGATGATGAACGTGTTGGCGCCGATCCCGTGTGCCAGCATGGCGACCAGCCCCAGCAGGAACCCATGGGCCAGTCCTTTTGCAAACGGATCGGTCTGGGACAGGAAGGAATCCCGGGCGCACCGCCACAGGCGATAGATAATGACGCCGAAGGCCACCAGGCCGGCCAGCCCCGTCTCCCCGAGGATCTTGACGTACTGGGCATCGGCCCAGGCGTAGCCCGTCACGCCGCGCCCCAGAACCGGATCGTGCACCCAATCTCTCAGCACGAAGCCCCATGAGCGCAGCCGTTCCGTCGTGGACAAATCCAGCGCCACGTTGCCGACTTTGATTTCCCCTCCGTACTGGCGGCCGAAGAAGGTTTCGTTGACCCGCTGCTTCACGTTGGCCGGCGCCAGCACCGGAATGAGGATGAGCCCCACCAGCAAGAGCGTCAGCACACGGGGCCGCCGCCATTGCGTCACACCCACGGTCGCCAGGAGCACGGCCCCCGCCAAGTACGAGGACCGCGACAGCGTGGCCATCAAGGCCAACATCGCAACGCCGCCAAGGACCAGCAGCGCCACGCGGATCGGACCGATCTTGATGTGGAGCAACAAGCCGGTGATGATGGCGAGCAGGAAGACCAAATAGCCGCCCAGCGTATTCGGCTCTCCCACCTCGCCCTCGAACGGCGCCGTCGCCCGCTGGCCGGAGGGAATCTGCGAGATGGCGTAGAGGCTGATAACGAGCCCCACCGCCAGCAGTACCACCACGAGGCGCACAACCTGCTGCTCCGTGCGCACGTGGTTCACCAC
>CAZXRB010000049.1:7122-27319 GCA_964642845.1 uncultured Nitrospira sp. | reverse complement strand
GGATTTGGGGCGCATCGGCCTCCTTCAACCCCGGTTTTTCCGCAGCCTGCTAGAGGACGGCAAGACCATCATCGTCACGACACTCCAGAAATTCCCAGTGATCGCCAATGAAATCGGCGCCCTCCCCGGCAAGCGGTTCGCCGTCATCATCGACGAAGCCCATTCCTCTCAAACAGGCGAGACGACCAAGAGCTTGAAACTGGTCCTGGCGGCTGGCAGCCTCGAAGTGGCGGAGGAAGAAGATCGGGAGGAGGGCGACGATCTGGAAGACCGCATCATTGGGGAGGTGAAGACGCGCGGCCAACTGCCGAACGTCAGCTACTTTGCCTTTACGGCTACCCCGAAGCCGAAGACGCTGGAACTTTTCGGCTCGAAACAGGCCGATGGCCGGTATGCGCCCTTCAGTCTCTACACCATGCGGCAAGCGATCGAGGAAGGTTTCATCCTCGACGTGCTTCAAAACTATACGACCTACAAGACCTACTGGAACCTGCTCAAGACGATCTCCGACGACCCTCGGTATGACCGTCATAAGGCTAGCTATCTCCTGAAATCGTTCGTCGATCTCCATCCACACGCGATCGACAAGAAGGTGGCCATTATGGTGGACCACTGCGCCAGTCAGGTCCTCCATCGGATCCACGGCAAGGCCAAGGCGATGATTGTCACCCGGTCGCGCCTCCATGCCGTGCGATACAAGCGGGCAGTGGACCAGTACCTGAAGGAAAAGGGCTATCCGTTCAAATCGCTCGTGGCTTTTTCCGGAACCGTGCGCGATGGCGGTGCAGGCTATACCGAAGCCAATATGAACGGGTTCCCGGAGGCTCAAACGGCAGAAACCTTCAAGCGGGACGAATACCGCATCCTGATCGTGGCCTACAAGTTTCAAACTGGGTTTGACCAGCCTCTCCTGCACACGATGTACGTGGATAAGAAGCTCGGCGGGGTCAATGCAGTCCAAACCTTGTCGCGCCTGAATCGCGTGGCGCCTGGGAAGTCAGAGACGTTTGTCTTGGACTTCGCGAATGAAGCGGATGAGATTCAAAAAGCGTTTGAGCCCTATTACGATCGGACTGTGTTGAAAGAAGGCACAGATCCCAATCTTTTGTACGACTTGCAGACGAAGCTCTCGGATTTTCACTTCTATACGACGGAAGAAATCAACCGATTTGCCACGGTGTACTTCGACCCCAAAGGCACGCAGGACCTCTTGCACGCCGCTTTGCAGCCGGCGGTCGATCGGTATATGGACGCAACTGAGGACGAGCGTGTCCCGTTTCGCGGGCATCTGAAGGACTTCGTCAGTCTCTACGCCTTTCTGTCCCAGATCATCACGTTTGTGGATGCGGAACTAGAGAAATTGTACGTGTTCGGCCGTCTGCTCCTTCGGAAACTGCCTGTCACGCGGGAGCGGCTTCCGGTCGAGATTCAGCAGCAGATCGACATGGAGTCCTATCGGGTGCAGAAGAGTGGCAACGGCAGTATCCAGCTAAAACGAGGCACCGTTGATCTTGAACCGATCAAGCCAAAGGACGTGGAGATGCCGCTGCCGGACCAGATCGAGCCGCTTTCTCAAATCATTCGGGAGCTCAACGAGCGTTTCGGCACGGCGTTCACGGAGGAAGACAGAATCTTCATTGAGCAACTGGAGGCGAAGTTAACCGGCAACGAGGCGCTAGAAAAAGCAGTGAAGGTCAACACGCCCGAGAATGCGAGGCTCACGTTCGATCATGTCGTGAATGACAAGCTCCAGGAAATGATCGATACAAACTTCAAGTTCTATAAGCAGGTCACGGACGATGCGGACTTCGCGCGGACGTTTCTTGATTGGTTGTTCCAGCGATACGTGAAAAAGACGTCGATGGATTGAACGGCTGTTATCACACTGGCGATCTCGACCAGTGTAGCAAGAAGTTTACTCGTCGCTCTTCTCCCCGCCTTCCCAGAGCTTGAGCGTGCGATCCCAGGAGGCGCTGGCGAGGCGCTTGCCGTCGGGCGAGAAGGTGATGCAGCGCACGCCGCCGCCGTGGCCTTTCACCGTCCGGAAATTCCGGCCCGTGGCCAGGTCCCAGAATCGGATGGTCTGATCGTCGCTTGCGCTGACCAGGACCTTCCCGTCCGGTGAAATCGCGAACGACCGGATCCACCCGCTGTGCGCGGTCAAGGTCTTCTCCTCGACGACCTCCGGCATCTGGAAAAATTTAATTGTGTTGTCCCGGCTGCCGGTGATCAACCGTTTCCCGTCCGGCGTGAAAATCATAGCGCCGATCCAATAGTCCATCGGCTTTTGAAAGCCGCCGTCGTCCTCGATGAAGTAGCCGCGCGTCTCGGTGGTATCTTCCGCGTCGCGCCGCCAATGTCCGTCGTGGAGCACCTTTTCTTCTCCGCTCGGGAGCACTTCCCAAATCTTGATCTTGCCGATGTCCGTTCCGCTGGCGAGGTGGATGCCGTCCGGCGAGAACGCCACGCAGACCGACCAGTGGTGGTCGTACTGGTCTTTCCCCAACAACGTCATCAACTCGGTGCCGGTGGTCACTTCCCAGATCTTGATGTCCTTATTGTGGCTGCCTCTGGCCAGCATGAGGCCGTCGGGCGACAAGGACAGGCTGCAGACGTTGTGATCGTAGCGCGTGAAGAGCAGCTTCGTCGGCTCGCCGGTCTTGCCGTTCCACAGCCGGATCGTCCGATCTTCGCTGCCGGTGGCCATCGTCTGGCCGTCGGGAGTGAACACAATGGCACGGATGTCGTTGGTATGGCCGCGCAGCGACCGCAGCAACCGGCCGGTTTCAATGTCCCACATGCGGACCAGGCGGTCGGCGCCGCCGCTGGCCAACGTCAAGCCGTCGGGCGAGAACGCGACGGCCCAAATGCCGTGGGAATGCCCGCGGAACGTCTTGACCTCGCGGCAATCGGTTTTCCAATAGTCGAGGAAATCCACCGGAGCGGCCGGCGTCGTCTCAGGCGGAGAGCTTGGCAATGCGCCCGGCATCGGGGAGGTCATGGTGTGTTCCGACATGGTCCGTCTTCCCTTTGAACTGACGGCCGTCCTGGCCTCGGCCGCGGTTTGCAAATCCTCTTTTGCGCCCAGTATAATTCGCTGCTTCGCGATCGTAAGAGATGCCCGGCAGCCAAGTCAAGGGAGCCACAGGAGCCAGCTTGAGAGACGGCTGGCGACTCCTCGCCCGGGCCTCTTGCCACCTCAACCGTTCGTAGGTCTCACATGGAAATCAGGTTTCAGCCCGCGTTGCTCCAGGAAGTGATCGACTCCTTCATCGAAAAGACGGAACGGGAAGGGGACCCCACCTATTATAAGGAGTTCCATGAATATGCCGATCCGATCTACGAGAAATTCACGCTCGAAGACCGGGAAGCGGAATTCAAGAAGCTCTACCAGTACCTGTTCGGGACGTGGGGCTTCTCGGACATCATTCGGGATTCCTTCAACGAATATCCCTTATTGAAGGAGAAGGTGGGCATTGTCTTGGTCAAGGGGGTATTGAAGGAAGATCAAGAGGGCGTCGACATTCTCCGCAAGTGGGGATCGGTGGAAAAGGACCTGGCCAAGGAATTCGAGGAGCGGGGCATGAAGGGCGTCGGCATCAAGCTGATCCCGCGACGGTTCTACGATCCCGCGTTGACGCGGTACTGCCGCCACGAGCTGATGCATATCTCCGATATGATCGACCCGGCGTTCGGGTATGATCCGGATACCAAGGTCGGCCAAAATCCCGGCGAGGAAACGCTGATCCTCCAGCGGTACCGCGTGTTGTGGAGCTTGAGCGTGGACAGCCGCCTGGTGGCGGCCGGCAAAGAGCCGATGTTGAGCAAGGAAGATCGCTTCAAGGAATTTCGTTCGTGGTATCGCAAGATTCCGCCGCCGCAATTGAAGTCGGTGTTCGAAGGGCTGTGGCAGACGTCCTACTTCACCCACTCCGAGCTTATCGAGATGGCGACCGACACGTTGCGCGTGATGGATCGCGCGGTCGAGGTGGAGGGCGGCGAGCTGCCGGAGACCGAAAACAAGATCATGCTGATGCCGGGCTTCCCGTGCCCGCTTTGTCGATTCCCGACGTATTCCTGGGTGGAAGATCTGGGCAACAAAGTCGAGCCATACGTCCTGGACTTCATCCGCGAAAATCATCCGGGGTGGGACATCGAGTTCGGCGCGTGCGATCGCTGTGTGGAGGTGTACAAGCTCCGCGCCGACGGCGTCATGTAGTTGTAGGCTCAGGTAGTTATTAGAGGTTCAGGTTGAGGCTTAGGCTCAGTGCAAGGCAGTTGTTCTTGACCTGAATCTTGACCTTCAAGAACGATCATGGCCACGAACCCCTCATACGGCCGGCGGGACTTTCTGAAAGATTCCGTGCTCTCCGTGGCCAAAGCGGCGCAGGAGTTCGCCAAGCAGTCCAATGCTGCGCCGGTCGAGGCGCCGCCGCCCGCGCGTACCGATTGGCTGCGGCCGCCGGGCGCGGTCGAGGAGTCGCTGTTTCTCGAACGATGCACGAAGTGCGGCGACTGCATCAGCGCCTGTCCGCCGGGCGCGATCGTGGTCGGGACGCCGGACGGGACGCCGGTGCTGTTTGCGGATCAGTCACCCTGCCTGCTCTGCGAAGACTTGCCTTGCGTCGCGGCGTGCGCCACCGAGGCGTTGATCCCGGTGGATCGCATTCAGGACGTCCGCATGGGCCTCGCGGCGATCACCCACCGCTTGTGCACAGCGAACCAAGGGTGCCATGCGTGTGTATCCAAGTGCCCGACCAATGCCTTGGCGATGGACTTCGATGCTGTGCAACTCCGGATTTCCGCAGAGTCTTGTGTGGGCTGTGGCCTGTGCGAATCCGTTTGCAAGACGGTGAATGATCACGTGGCCATTCGCGTCATTCCGGCCAGACGATTGACTGTATTCAGAGAGGGCTGAAGGGGTAAGAAACGCACTGGTGCAAATCAGCCAAATCCACAAGGTTTGGCGCGCAAAATCAAGCAATTGAATTTGTGTGAAACCTCAATGAGTTCGCGCTTGACATCCCCTGGACCTTTACCTATCATACGCAAGCCCGTGGTCAGAAAGTGTCACGGGAAAGTGTATGAGAGTGTATGAGTTTGGGCCTGGGTTGAGCGCGACATCCAGGAGATCATAGTTATGACGAGTAAACAGTCGGTGCAGAGCGCGTCTTCCTCCGCAACCGCCGTCATCCCGAATCCTCCCACGATCAAAGACTCTCCCGCAGTCGAGCGTGCGCTGAATCGCAGTAAGATCTACCTCCTCATCTCGTGGAGCTTGCTCTATCCGGAAGACGAAGAGTTCCTTGATTATCTGCAGTGCGGCGAATTCGTCGAAGACGGGCGAGCCGCATTGGATGGGTTGCAGACCGTGCTCGACAGCCACGGCGGCGATCGGGCGAAGCAGAAGCTCGTCGCCCTCAAGAAGCAATTGGACCAGATCGAGAAGCTCGTCGCCTCCGAGTGTGTGAACTGGCAGTTGAGCGATCTGCAGGCGGAGCATCGCCGCGTGTTCAGCAACGTCATCACGCTCGACTGCCCGCCGTACGAAACGCTTTTCGGCAATGATCACGTCTTTGCCCAGTCGCATGTGATGGGCGACATCGCCGGATTCTATAAGGCCTTCGGCGTCGAGCTGTCGAAGGACATTCATGAGCGGCTCGATCATTTGAGCGTCGAATTCGAGTTCATGCATTTCCTTGCCTACAAGGAATCCTACTCCCGTTGCCACGACGGTGCCGACAAGACCCAGATCGTGGTCGATGCGCAGAAGAAGTTTGTCAAGAACCATATCGGCCGCTGGGTGCCGCTGTTCTGCCGCATGTTGGCCAAGAAGGCTGATTCCGGTCTCTTCAAAGTCGTCGCCGATATGACCGCTGAGTGGATGGAATTTGAGACCGCCTTTTTGGGCGTCACGCCGCAGCCCTACACCGAGACCGACTATCGTCCTGCCACCTTCAACTCGCCCGAGGGCCAGACCTACGAGTGCGGGGCGCAGGACCAGGGTAACGAGCTCAGCATGTTGCTCAATGAAGTGGGCGCGCAATCATTCATGGATGTGAAGGATAAAGACAAAGAGGAGGGGGGACCGGTCGGAACCGCCTAGGGTTCCGGTATTCATCTCACGTTTCATGCGAGCAGTCATTTTGGGCTGATGTTTTATTAATCTTTTAATCGAGAGGAGGGGTTAGTCGTATGAGAGTAGTGCAGACAACCAACAAGAAATTGGTGTTTGGCATTCTTCTCTCTGCCCTCATCGTCGGTGTCATGCTGACGATCGGGCAGGTGCCTTTGGCCGTCAGCCAGCCGGTGACGATCCCGGCGAAGGCCGTGAAGGGCCCGATTCCGATGGATGGCGCCAACCCGATCTGGGAAAGCGTGCCCGGTGTCGTGGTTCCGCTGAGCGGCCAGCTGATCACGACCCCGATGCACCCGAACATTTCCGTGAAATCCGTGTTTGTGAAGGCCATGACCAACGGGAAGGAAGTCGGGCTGCGTTTGGAGTGGAGCGATCAGACGAAGAACGATACGACGATCGGTCCGCAAGACTTCCGCGACCAGGTCGCGGTCATGTTCCCGGTGAATACCTCCGGGGCGCCGCCCTTTCAGTGCATGGGCCAGTCCGGCGGCACCACCAATATTTGGCGGTGGAATGCGGAATGGCAGAAAGATCTCGGGAAGGACAGCGCCGGGATCTGGGACGTGGACGATCAGTATCCGGGCATTTTCTGGGACTACTACTTTGAAGAGCCGGCCGGCGGCGTGACCTATCCGGATCGGATCGGCCGCAGCCTTGGCCCCTTCAATCCCGGCATTTGGTCCGGCAACATTCTGTCCGATCCGACGCTCCGTGTGAGCTCGGTGGAGGACCTGAATGCGAACGGGTTCAGCACGTTGACGACGCAGGCTCACCAGGACGTGATCGGGAACGGCGTGTGGGAGCCGGCGGGATCCGTCAAGGGCGGCGCCTACTCAGGTCCGACCTGGCGCGTGGTGGTGAAGCGCTCGCTGGAAACCAGCGATGCGAACGACACGCAATTCAAGCCGGGCATGTCCGTGCCCATCGCGTTTGCGGTATGGGACGGCGCCAACATTGAACGGAACGGCATGAAGGCGCTCTCGACTTGGTTCACGCTGAAGCTTCCGTGAGGGAGTCTGGTCTCACGGGAGACCGCCGCTCTTCTTGACGGAGGAGAGCTGGAGCGCTGAAAGATTGAGGCCCCGGATCGGCCACGAGGAGTGGCAGAGGTTCGGGGCCTCCTCTTTTTCGGAGTGACGGCGAAGCGCGAAGGTATCAGCTTTGGCAAGGCGTCTCGGGTTGCATTTCCCGAACGGCGGAGTGTATAACCCACAGGGACATTCATCGGAAAACATTGGCTTTTCCAGGCATATAGAGGGCGTGATTCTATGAAAGTCTCCCTGCTGTTTCCGCCCACTTGGCACCCATCCCAACCCTATCTGAGCTTGCCATCTCTGACCGGTTTCCTCCACCAGGGCGGGATCTCAAACGTCTCCCAACGAGATCTTGGGATCGAGCTGCTGGACGGGGTCCTGAGCAGGACCTATGGAGCTGAAGTGTACCAGCGCCTCCTCGACAAACAGCGCGAGCTGGAGCGGGCGCAATCCGGGGAGACCGGTCCTGGAAGCCGGGAGCACTACGCCAAAGTGACCGAATCCCTGGATCGGTTTCCGTATTTGATCGAACGAATAGAGCTGGCCAAGGAGACGCTCCGAAGCGAAGGGTTTTACGACCTGGATGCGTATCGCGGCAGCTTGTTCATGATCGACAAGTGGTTGGAGCTGGTGTCCTCGGTCTATTTCCCGACCCGCCTCACCGTGGTCGACAACCAATTCAGCAACTATTCCATCTATTCCTCGAAAGATCTGATGAGGGTCATTCGCGATGAGGCCCAGAACCCCTATATCAGCCTCTTCCGGGATCGGTTCGTTCCCTCCATCGTCCGGGATCGGCCGGATCTCATCGGCGTCTCCATCACAGCGACGTCGCAAATTATCCCCGGCCTGACGCTCTGCCGCTTGATCAAGGATGCGGCGCCCGACCTGCATGTCACGATCGGCGGCAGCATCTTCACCCGGCTGGTGGACAACATCCGCCGCTGTCCCAGCCTGTTCGACTTGACCGACGACATCGTCGTGTTCGAAGGAGAAACGGCGCTGCTGGAATTGGTCAATCAATTGGCCGGCAAAAAGGATTACAGCAAGGTTCCCAACCTCATTTACCGGCAGAACGGCAAGATCTACGTCAATCAGCCGTTCTACTCCGAGAACGTCAATCAGCTGCCCGCACCCAATTACGACGGATTCCCCCTCGGGCGGTATCTGTCCCCCGAGCCGGTCCTGCCGGTGCAGTTCTCGCGCGGCTGCTACTACAAAGACTGCGCTTTCTGCGCGCTGACCCTCGACCACCAAAATTTCCGGCAGAAGGATCCGGGACGGACCGTCGAGGAACTGGAGTGGCTCAAGCAGCGGTACGGCGCCCAGTATTTCTTCTTCACCGACGAGTGTTTCGCCTTGTCGCCGACCAAACGGCTGTGCCAACAGATGATCGACAAGCGCCTGGACGTGAAGTGGACCTGCGAGATGCGCTTCGAGAAAAATCTCACGCGCGACCTGTTGGCCTCGATGCGGGACGCGGGGTGCCTCAAGATCGTCTTCGGACTGGAGTCGTTCAATCAGCGGGTCATGGACTTCATGAAGAAAGGCATCAAACAGGAATGGGTCCGGCGGATCGCCAGCGACTGCGTCGATCTCGGGATTGCCGTGCACTGCTACATCATCGTGGGGTTCCCCACGGAAACCGAGGCGGAGGCGCTCGATACCATGAACTTCATCGTGGAAAACAAAAAGCTCCACGAATCGTTCGGGTTTTCATGCCAGCCCTGCCTCTTCGATCTGGAAAAGGAAGCGCCGATCATGAGCGATCCGGCCGGCTACGGGATCCGGCGGATCATGCGGCCGTCCGCGGAAGATCTCAGTCTCGGCTTTTTCTACGAAGTGCAGGAAGGCATGACGCCCGAGCAGGCGGAGCGGCTCTACCAGTATGTGTACGAACGGGTCAGTGAGGTTGTCTGCGAGCTGCCGTTCAACTATTCGATGGCCGACGGGCTCTTGTACATCGCCAAGGCGAAGGCGCAGGCCGGCGCCGCGCCGCAGCCGATCGCGACGTAGCGGATTCCATCGCGGAATCGACGCCTCCAGCGTTGACCCGGTTTTTTGCCGATGGATATAATGAGCGCCGTGCCAGGGGATATGCGCCCATGAATACGACGAGCATCGGCGAGCGGGTGACCGGCAAGATCGGGGACTTCGGACCCCTGTTCGAGTATACGATCAAGCTCGTTCTGCTCGCCGCCTTCCTGGAATTAGTGCTCTACCGGCTCGTCTCCCGGCTGGGGATGCATCTGAGCAAAATGGCGGCGACGCATCCGTGGATCACGCCGACCTTCACGGCGCTCACCGAAATCGGCACATGGCTCCTCAACGTGGTCGCGATGCTCCTGTTTCTGGGCCTCATCGTCACGATGGCCAATCGGCATGCGGCGCACCAGGAGAGCACGCTGACGAGAATGGCGACCGCCTGCACGGTGTTGTTGCTGCTGCTGACGGTGGGGTTTCTCTTCGTGCAGCCGCCGATGCTGGGTTCGATCATCTACAACGGGGTGGCGCTGATCACCCTGACCCTCTTTATGGTGGAGTATCTCCGGACGCACCATGAGCGGGCGCAGCGGCTGTTCGGTCTGGTTTATCTGCTCGGGATGTCGGGATGGCTGTATTATCAGATCGTCTCCACCGCCTATAGTGTCGCCGGGACGCTGGCCGCGCCCCCGTTGGTCTATGAGTTTCACCGGGCGGGCGAAGCGCTGATGGTGCTCGCAAGCCTGCTGGCCTTTGCCGCGTACGGCCGCGGGCTCTCGCTCCGCACGAGGAACCGGCGGCAGCGAAGCCGGGCCATCTGGTTCTGGGCGACGGCCGGAATCATCTTTACGACGTTATTGTTCACGGATTATCTCCTCGGGCTCTACAGCCCGACCGTGGCCTCCGCGGTGCGGCAGGCGTCCCAAGGGATCGGATGGATTTTCCAGTTCGGGATGGGCTATACGTTTTACCTCCCCTTCGCCATTTACATGGCGGGGCTGCTGTGCTGGGCCTACACGGTCATCAAGCTCCTGACCATGGGGCGTTTGGCCGGATACGGCATCGGTCTCATGTTCATCGCCGGGTATGCGCTGCTGTTTTCGAATCTCACGCTGATGGTGATCCTGGGCGTGATGCTGTTGACGCTCGATCGGACAAAGATGGCGGCCGCGGAATCGACGCCGGCCCACAGCGGCCCGCTGATGGGGACGGAGCGGCTGGCGGCCGACCGAGCCTGAACGATTCGCCGTAGAGGAACACAGGTATGGACACACAGAAACCGACATCGGAACCCGCTCAAACGGGCGTCGTGGATCCTGGGGATCAGCCGCTCTCGCCGGACGAGGAAATCGTGGAGCTTGAGAAGTTGTTGGCCGCCGAGCCGGATGATTTCCAGGCCCGCTGCCGTCTGGGCGAGCTGTATTTCAGCAAGGGCCGGCTCGACGACGCCCTGGTGGAAGTGAAGAAATCCATTGAGATGGCGGAAGGCCTGCGCGCCGAGATGAACCGCTCGCTGGCGATGTATTACTCCAATCTCGGCACCATCTATGCGACCAAGAACATGGCCGACGAGGCCGAAACTGAATTCAAGCACGCGCTGGAAGTGTTTCCCCATGACGTGCTGGCGTTGTTCAATCTCGGGCGGCTGTACGCGGACAAGAAAAAGTACATGGAGGCCAAGGACTATTACGAGCGCCTCGTGGAGATCACGCCCGACGATCCCCTCGCGTGGTACAACCTGGCCGGCGTCTATGTGGAGTTAGACAATCCGCAGGTCTCCGACTACAACACGATCGACATGGCCATCCAATGCTACCTCCGTACCCTCGAGCTGGATCCGAAGCATCTGGAGTCCAGCTTCAAGCTGATGGAAATCGCCCTCAATCACAAGAAAACCGATCTGGCCATCAAGGTGATGGAGAGCGCGGTCGAGCACAATCCAGACGAACCGCTCGCCTACTACAACCTCATCAGCGTCTACGACAAGTGCAAGATGTTCGAGCAGGCCGAAGAAGCCCGCAAACGGTTGAAGGAACGGTTTGCCAAGAAAGCCAAAGAGAGTGCCGGAAGCTGATTTACCCTTTACGAAGGAGCGCACCATGTTTGGGAGTCTCGGAGTTACAGAGCTGATCCTCATCCTCGTGATCGTGCTGATCATTTTCGGCGCGGGCAAATTGCCACAACTCGGCGAGGGTTTGGGCAAGGCCATCAAGGGATTCAAGAAGTCCGTGCACGAGGCGGATCAGATCGAAGCGGAAGCCCAGGCGGCGGCGCAGCAGCAGGCCGCGGCTCCCGCCATCACGACGCCGCCGGCGCAAGCTCCGGCGGTGGTGCTGGGCCGGCGTCTGTGTAATCGCGTGGTCAAGCGCGTTGGTTTGCGGTGGAGGTGGCACCGTGCCAGTCGCAGGCTCCGGCGGTGGAGCAACCGGCCGCCGTGCAACCGCAGCCGGCCACGCGGGCCTAAGCGCGTCGTGTTGGCAGGGAGTGCGGCATCGTGGATACCGAACTGCAATTAGCCACCGGGTACATCGAGACCTTTGCCGGCAACGGCAAAGCGCGCAGCACGGGCGACGGCAAGCGCGCCGTGAAGGCGGGCATTCCCCTGCCGCATCATGTCGCGCTCGACAAAGAAGAGCAATGGCTCTATTTCGCCGAATCCGGCTCCGACCGCGTCCGGCGCATCAATTTGCAGGAAGGCACCATCCACAACTTCGCCGGCATCGGCGAAACCTGCTACAGCGGGGACGAAGGGCCCTGCGGGGAAGCCGGCCTCTACCTGCCGTTGGACGTCGCCTTCGATTCCCACAATAATCTCTATATCTGCGACTCCGGCAGCAACCGCATTCGCAAAGTCGATCACGTGACCGGGATCATCACCACGGTGGTGGGGACCGGCCAGCACGGGTTCAATGGGGACGGACCGGCGTTGGAAGTCAATCTGACGTGGCCGGCCGCCATCGCATTCGACGCCGAGGATGTGCTGTATATCGCCGATACGCAGGCCCACAAGATCCGGCGGTACGATCCCAAGACGGGGATGGTGACCACGATCGCCGGCACCTGGTCCGCCGAAGATGACGCGCGGGAGCAGCCGCTCGTGGCCCGGAACTTGGTGGTCCTCTCCGGTGACGCGATCGGCATCGACTTCAGCGACGACCACGGCTGGTTGATGCCGGTCTGCTCGGACGGGCTCGACCTATCGTTATATCTCGATGACGGCAAGCCGGCGTTGGAGGTCCGCCTGTATGACGTCGTGGGACTCGGCGTCGACAGCCAGGGCAACGTGCATTTCGTGGACAAAGGCAGCAATCGCGTTCGCAAGATCGACGCCCGCACCGGTGTGGTCTCGACCGTCGCCGGGATTTGCCGTTACGGCTATGACGGCGACGACAAACCGGCGGTGCGGGCGATGCTGCATGCGCCGGAGGCGGTGGTGTTCGACCGGCACGACAATATGTATCTCTCCGACACGATGAACCACCGCGTGCGGCGGGTGGACGCCGCCACCGGTCTCATTACGACCGTCGCAGGCAACGGAGACAGCGGCTACGAGGACAAGAACATGGGCGGCTGCGGCGCCGCGCGCTTCGTCGCCAAGGAATCCGCCGGCGCGCTCAAGCATGGGGATGGACTGTTGAGCACGGACGCCGTGGTGAATTCGCCCGTTGGCTTGGCGTTGGACTCGCAGGGGCATCTGTATATTTGTGAGCGTGGGGAAAACAAAATCCGTCGCGTGAAGCTTCCATAATTCTCGGCCTTATCGTTCTCGCGGTTGTCTCGCACGGATTTTGTGGTATTCTGGGCCACTCGGCGGATTCCGTCGGTCCTCGGAAGTACTGCATGGTGCGAATGACGAACCTCGGCCGTTCCCGTCCTATTCTGTTCGCCCTCTTTCCTGGTCTTTTCATCTTGGCCGGTCTCCTCGTTGCGTGGGGCGTTCCGCTCGTCAGCTCCGAGGGCATGGCGATCCGCTCCCATTGGATCGAAGGAGATCTGCCGACTGCGCCGGACGATGCGGCGTGGAACAAGATTGCACCCGTGACCCTGCCGTTGAGCGGCCAGATCATTACCCGTCCGGTGTGGCCCGAGCCGACCGCCAGAGCCCTGGTCGTCCGGTCGGTCCATAATGGGAGCGACATCGCTTTTCTACTGGAATGGCAGGACAACACCAAGAACGATCGCTTGACGCCGGGCACGTTCCGGGATGGCGTCGCCATCGGCCTGCCTCTGGGTGACGCCCCGGCCTTTTTCTGCATGGGGCAACTCGACCACTACATCAATATCTGGCATTGGAAGGCGGACTGGCAGAGCGACATCGACCGCCGGGCCGCCCGGCAAACCGAAAAGAAAGAAGGCGGCGTGCGCACGTTCGAAGTCATCCCACGCCGGGTCTCCTCGGTCGAGGACTTGATCGGCGGCGGGTTCAGCACCCTCACCACCAAGGAGAAGCAGGGACGGGTGCAGGGCAAAGCGTTTTGGAAGGACGGTATCTGGCACGTGGTGATGCGCCGGCCGCTGGCTAGCGAAGAGCAGGAGAACGAGGCCAAACTGGTGCCCGGCCGCGTGCAGACCATTTCGTTCGCCGTGTGGAACGGCGAGAACAAGGAGCGCAACGGGCAGAAAGCCGTGGCTCCCTGGTTCCAGCTGGTGATCGATCCGGTCGCCAAGATCTAGGGGGGCCGGGCGGGAGGCTTTGTGGAAGGGGGATATCCCATTGCGGCGGAGCGCCTACCATAAGATGACGTGCGGAATGATCGGGGGACTGTGCCTGGCGGCCCTCGTCGGGGCGGCAAGTTGGGCGCAGGCCGAATCCCAGAATGGGATGACCGAAGAAGAGGCGGCGCAGTTGGGCGAAGAATTCGGCATCGTGGTCGGCGCGGTGGACGAGGAAATTCAGAAAGAATTGAAGCTGCAGCGGCCGCAAGGCGTCGCCGTGTTCGAAGTCATCGGCAATTCGCGCGCGGATCATGCCGGCATCAAGGTGCGGTCCGTGATCAAAGAAATCGACAAGCACGAAATTCGCAACATGATCGATTTCGGCAATGCCATCAAGCGCGCGATGAAAGAATGTAACTTCACGGTGGGCACCTATGAACCCGCCGATCCGGGCGATCCGGTCGGATGGGGCGTGAATTTTCATTTCGTCGGCTGCAAGCGGGACTAGGGAGCGGGGCGCGCGTGCGTATGTGGCGGATCATCGTGGCGGCGGGAGTGGTGCTGGGGATCATCGGCGCCGCCGCGTTCGTTCACGATCGGGCGAGCGCCCAAAAGTCGGACGGCCCGGGGGCGACCGAGTGGATCGATGAAATCGAGAAAGTCTTCATCCGGTCGGAGGATTGCAAACAGTGCCATGATCGCCACTATGAGGAATGGAAGGGCGTCCGCGAGCAAACCCCGGACCTGAAGACCTTCGGGCGGGTGGATGCGGCGCTGCTGCACGGCACGTCTTTGGAATCGCCGGTCTTCCGGACGGTCTTCGGCCTCTGGATGCAGACGAATCCGTCGGCCGAAGAACGCCGCCGATGCCTCTCGTGCCACGTGCCCGCGACGACGGTGTTCCCCCAGCATGCCGACAAGATCGCCGCGCAAGTGTTGGCCGGGAAGCCGCAGGTGGAGGGCATCGGCTGCGCGTCCTGTCATTTGATCGGATCGGTGGAGAAGAACGGAGGGCCTCCGCCCACGTTCAAGCTGCAGCCGGGGAACACGCTGTTCGGGCCCTATGCCGATCCGGAAGAAAACCTCGTACATCAGGCGGCGCAGTCCGATTTGTATCGCGGCGCGAACTTCTGCGCGTCCTGTCATTTCGACAAGGTGAAAGACGTCACGCAAAAGGAGTTGCCGGGGGAAATTCTCCAGGGCACGATCTGTCAGGATTGCCACATGGAGCCGTCCACGGGCAGTTCCACCTCGAAACGCGGGGCGATGACGAGGGCGATCGGCCGCCATTGGTTCCGCGGCGTCGTCATTCCCGGCACGCTGCTGAAGAACCGGAATCTCCAAGCCGAGTGGATGCCGCGGATCGATATCGATCTGGCGAAAACCGGCCCGTCCGTGGAAGGGACCGCGCTCGTGAAGATCGGCAGCCTGCCGCACAGTTTCCCGGACGGCGACCCCGTGTTGAAGCAGTTCTTCCTGACGGTGACGGCCAAGGATGCCAAAGGCAAGGTCTTGGCCGAAGAGACGAAACATTTCGGCCTCCGTTATGACCAGATCTTGCGCGGGCCGATTCCCGATCCCTTTATCAAAGGCGGGCACACGCGGAAGGTGCCCTTTGCCCTGACGTTGCCGTCCGGGAGC
This sequence comes from uncultured Nitrospira sp., assembly GCA_964642845.1. GTDB lineage: Bacteria > Nitrospirota > Nitrospiria > Nitrospirales > Nitrospiraceae > Nitrospira_D. Next base: position 11,866 of record CAZXRB010000049.1, on the reverse strand, counting down.
CAGGCCGCGACGGTCGAGGCTGTCCTCAATTATGCCTTGATTCCCGCTCCGGATCCCAAGCTGAAGGAGCAGTACCTCGCGAGCCTGCCCACCGATAAAGAGCGGCAGGAAGCTAAGAAGATCATCGACGAGTACACGCAGCCGCGCATGCTGACCTATCGGGCGAAATCGCTGTAGGGCGGTCTGAAGGAGATCTTGTGAGCGAGACGAAAGGCCAATCGGGCGGACGGGCTAGGCGCCTCAGCCTGCCTTCAGGCTTACGGGGCGTCGCTGTAGGCACCCTCATGGCCGCCGTGCTGGCCTGGTCGGTCTCCCTGCTCTTCCCGCCGGCGCCCTCCGCGCAGGACGGCAAATCCCAGTCGGTGATCGAAAAGGCGTTTCCGAATTCCAACAAGTGCAAACGCTGTCACGAACGCGTCTTCGAGGAGTGGGAGACCTCCCCGTTATCGAGATCGATCCATTCCCCGGCCTTTCGTGCCTCGTTGGACGCCTATTTAAATTCCGCCGCCGGCAAGGACAAGGCCCTGTGCTTCCGGTGCCACGCCCCGCATGTGCGCGAGTTTCCCGATCACGCGCAATTGTTCATCGACCAGGCGAAGTCCGGAGAGCCGTCCCTCGACGGCGTCGCTTGTGCGCAATGCCACCTGATCAAGCAGGTCGACCGGGCGAAGCATCCACCCGAGCCGAAATATGAGCTGGGCAGCAAGACGCTCTATGGACCGTACAAGGACTATGTGCAGAACTTGGCGCATCAGTCCATGGAGTTGGGACTCTTCCAGAAGTCCGATCTCTGTTTGAATTGCCATCAGGCCGTTCCGACGGCCGGGAATCTCGGCAAAGCGAACGATCTTCTGGGGAACTGGGATCAGAGCCAGGCCGTCAAGTCCGGCAAGGAATGCCAGACCTGCCACATGCCCGAGCAGGTGGGGGAGTCGGCGAACGGCGAGAAAAAGCGCAAGGTCGCGAACCACACCTTCCCCGGGCGCATCGGCAAACTGCGTCAGGAAGCGGCCAAGCTCGACGTGCAGACGAAGATCGAGGGGGAAAAGACGACCGTCACTGTAACGGTTCAGAGTTTGGTCCCCCACAACTTGCCCACGACCCATCCGGCTTGGGCCAGCGTGGTGCTGGAACTGGACGTCAAAGGAAAAAACCTCAAAACGGTCTATTCCGACAGGCGCGTGTACGGCCGCACATACGCCGATGCCAAGGGCCAAAAGACCATCTTCGATTTCGAAGCCGTGAAGGTCCTGGAGGATACCGTGCTGAAGCCCGAGGAGACCCGCGTCGAGACCTTCACGTTCCCCACGCCGAAAGAGACCAGGACCTTCGACGTCGAAGTGACCCTCAGCTATGCCCCCCTCTCCGGCCCTCCGGCGTTCCTGCAGCGGGTCGAAGCCGAATCGTCCAAAGGATCCCAGGATCCGGTGTTCCAGCCGATCGAAATCGTTAAGCGGACCGAGAATATCCCGGTCAACAAGTAACGACCCCAGCGCCGGTTGCTGGCTGTCTGCCGACGGTCCCTCCCGACTAGGGGAACGGATGGTAGCTGCCGGCGAGCTCCGCTCAGTAAGCTCCATCCATGGCGAAACAGGCCTTACAGGGGCAGTCGGTCGTGATCGTGGGTGCGGGGCTCGCCGGGCTTGCGGCGGCGCATCAGCTCGAACAGGACGGGGCCCGCGTCACCGTGCTCGAGGCCCGCAGCCGGGTCGGAGGGCGCGTCTGGACGATGCGGGGCGCGTTTGCCGGCGCCCAGCATGCCGAAGCGGGCGGCGACTTCATCGATGAGAGCCAACAAGAAATCAAACAGTTGGCGGCGGCCTGCGGATTGCGATTGCGCCGGATTCTCCGGCAGGGGTTTTCCTTCGTGCACCACGGAAAGACCGCGGACGCCGGCAAGAAGGACAGGAGGCTGTCGGGAGACGAGGCATGGAACACCCTGGCCGACGCGCTCTGCCCGCTCGTGCGCAGCTATCGTCTGGCGGAAGAGCGTGGGGATTCCCCGATCGTCGCGCACCTGGCCCGTCAATCGGTGGCCAAATGGTTGGACGAGATCCGTGCGGATGCCCGTTTGAGAGCCGTGGTCCGAGGGCTGCGAGGGTTCTTTCTTGCCGACCCTGAAGAGTTGTCCCTGCTGGTGCTGGTGGACCAGTTGGCCGCCGATGTGCCCGGCCAAGAACCGATGTACCGCATCGAAGGCGGAAACGATCGGCTCCCGCATGCGCTGGCCGCCGGCTTGAGCGGACGTCTCTATCTGAAAACCGTGGTGCGCGCTGTGCGACAGGATCGGACCTCGGTGCGCCTCACCGCCGAATCTTCGACCGGCGAATGCACGCAGCTTCACGCGGACTATGCGGTCTTGGCCATTCCTGCCACGACGCTCCGGTCCGTGCTCTTCCGTCCCGCCTTACCGGCTCCGCAGGCGCGGGCCGTCGCCGCGTTGAAATACGGGCGCGTGACCAAATCGTTGCTGCAATTCGACCGGCCATTTTGGAGGAAGAGAAGCCAACCCCGCGCCTTCGGGACGGATGCGCCCACCGGAGCGCTCTGGGATGCCAATGAAGAGCAGGGCGGCCGCGCCGGCATCCTGACGTTGATGGCGGGCGGGCAGGCCAGCGAAGACAGTCAAAAACTGGTGGCCCATGAAGGGGTGGAGGGCTTGGTCCGGTCGTTGGACTGGCTGGGAGCCCGCACGGCCCGGCTCCTCCACAGCCGTTTGGTGACGTGGGAAGACGACCCCTGGGCGCAGGGCGGCTATGCCTATTTCGATCCGGGATTTGATCCCACCCTGCGGTCATGGCTGGCCCGGCCGCACGGGCGCGTGCTCTTTGCCGGCGAGCAGACCAGCATCAAATGGCAGGGCTACATGAACGGGGCCGTCGGGAGTGGGCTGCGAGCCGCAGCGGAAGTCGCCGCACTGGCCACGAGAGTCTGACGCGCCCGGCCTATTCGAAGATGATGCGCGATCCCGGCGACTTCATCTTGAAAATCTGCAAGGCGTTGTAGATGCCTTTGGCCGGGTGGTTCAAGATGAGACGGGAATTGGTGATGTGGGTGTCCAGCAGCTCGTACTGCCCGCCGCTGTAGTACAGATCGCAGTCGTCGATCTGGCAATTCTTGTAGACGTGGTTATCGAGCGCCAGCTTCGTTTTGCTGAACGTCTGGCCGTCGATCACGATGTAGTTCGGTTCCAGCCCCATCGCCGCCCCTCCGCGGCGGACTATAGCAAAGACTCCGGCATCGGCCAACCTGAAATTATGCGGGACGCGGGGTGTCTCTTTCGTCGTGGCTGGCGGGGTCGCCTTTTCACCTTGATCCTTCCCGGCCATCTCTATAGAATGGCCCAGTTTTTCGGCTAGTTAGCTGCGCGACGATCCGCACCATCCTGCGGTTTCCCCTTCTGATTTTCTGTACTTCTGATGGGTTGAAGCCATGGGCGGCCGTGTGACAGAAGAGGCGCGTTTAACCACTAGGAGGGTATCCCGTGAGCGACTCGGCGATTGTGACGTTTGCGTTGATTGCGGCGGTGACGGGCATCGCCTATGGCCTGTACTTGGCCATGTGGGTGTTCAAGCTCAACGCCGGCAATGCCAAGATGCAGGAAATCTCCAAAGCCATTCAGGAAGGCGCCGGCGCCTACATGAACCGGCAATACAAGACCGTGGGTGTCGTGGCGGCAGTGTTGTTCGTGGTGCTCGCCGGCGCCGGCGCCTTCTCGGATAAGTTCGGAATTTTGACGGCGATCGGATTCCTCGTCGGCGCCGGCGCCTCGGCGCTGGCCGGCTACGTGGGCATGATCATTGCGGTGCGGGCCAACGTCCGGACGGCCCAGGCGGCGCATCAGGGCATGAACGCCGCTTTGACGGTGGCCTTCCGCGGCGGCGCAGTCACCGGCCTCCTGCTCATCGGCCTCGGCCTGCTGGCCATCACCGGGTTCTATACCATCGCGCAATCGATCGCCGGGCAGGAAAAGGCCATCCATGCCCTGCTCAGTCTGGGATTCGGCGGCAGTCTGATCTCGGTGTTCGCCCGGGTCGGCGGCGGTATTTACACCAAAGCGGCGGACGTCGGTGCCGATCTGGTCGGCAAGGTGGAAGCCGGGATTCCGGAGGACGACCCCCGCAATCCGGCGGTCATTGCCGACAACGTGGGCGACAACGTGGGCGATTGCGCGGGCATGGCGGCGGACCTGTTCGAAACCTACGCGGTCACCACCGTGGCGGCCATGGTCTTGGCCTTCACGATGTTCAAGGGGGCCTCAGCGCCGATTCTGTATCCGCTGGCATTAGGCGGGATCACGATCTTCGCGACCATCATCGGCATTCTGTTCGTGAAGGTGAGCCCGGGTGGAGAGATCATGCCGGCTCTTTACAAAGGGCTCTTCGTCGCGGGCGGGATTGCGGCGGTCGCCTTTTTCCCCGTGACGAACACGATCATGGAGGGTGTGGGCGGCGTCAGCGGAACCCACTACTACATCGCGGCATTGGTGGGGCTGGCCGTCACGTTGGCGCTCGTGTTTATCACCGACTATTACACCTCGAAGAACTACGCACCGGTGAAATATATCGCCAAGGCCAGTGAAACAGGCCATGCCACGAACATCATTGCCGGCCTGGCCGTCGGGATGCAGGCGACAGCGGCCCCGGTGGTGGTGATTGCGGCGGCGATCCTCGGCAGTTTCTGGATCTGCGGAGGAGCCGATTCGGGCGGGTTGTACGGCGTCGCGGTGGCGGCGGTTTCGATG
>CAZXRB010000049.1:0-7084 GCA_964642845.1 uncultured Nitrospira sp. | reverse complement strand
GACCGATTACGGACAACGCGGGCGGCATCGCCGAGATGTCCCATCTTGGAAAGGAAGTGCGCGACATCACCGACCCGCTCGACGCCGTCGGCAACACCACCAAGGCGGTGACCAAGGGCTATGCGATCGGCTCGGCCGGATTGGCGGCGATCGTGCTCTTCGCCGAATATTCCCGCGAGGTGGCGGCCCATAATCCCCTGTTGGCGGCGTTCGACCTGTCCAATCCGAAAGTTCTCGTTGGATTGTTCCTCGGCGGCATGTTGCCGTTCATCTTCGGTGCCCTCTGTATGAAGGCGGTGGGCGAAGCCGGCGGATTGGTCGTGGAAGAAGTACGGCGGCAATTCCGGACGATCAAGGGCATCATGGAAGGCACCGGAAAGCCGGAGTACGGAACCTGCGTGGACATCGTGACCCAGGCGGCGATTCAGAAAATGATGATCCCGGGTTTGATTCCCGTGGTCTCGCCGATCCTGGTCGGCGTGATTCTCGGACCGCAGGCGTTGGGCGGGGTGCTGGTCGGCAGCATCGTCACCGGGTTGTTCGTCGCCATTTCCATGACGAGCGGCGGCGGCGCCTGGGACAACGCCAAGAAGTTCATCGAAGAGCAGGGGAAGAAAGGCACGGAAACGCACAAGGCCGCCGTGACCGGCGATACGGTCGGCGATCCCTACAAAGACACGGCGGGACCGGCGGTGAACCCGATGATCAAGGTGATCAACATTGTGGCGCTGCTGATCGTCTCGCTGATTGTGAGGTAACAAAGGTGCGACGGGCGCGACGAGCGGGACACGCGAGCCTCGGCTTCTCCTGCCGCATCGCGCCTTTCTCGCGCGTCGCGCGGTGTTTCGAGACTCGGCTTGACGCGTTTGCGAGCGCTGGAGTAAGGTGATTTCAAGAACCAAGAGAGTGGCCCCGATTCACTGGAGGTGCTCGAATGGAGAAACAGGAGCGCAAGCAAGAAGTCAAACGCGAGCCGCAGGGTAAAGAAGAGGTCAAGGCCAATCCGAAAGTCATCGAAGCCGGCAAGAAGATCAAGGAAGACATCGATAAGCTCGTCGATGAAATCGACGACGTGCTGGAGAAGAACGCCGAAGAATTCGTGAAGAACTACGTGCAAAAAGGCGGAGAATAGATGTCGTTCACCGCCGGTCTTCCCGTAGTCGCCTTCGTATCCTCTCCGAGGTTCCTCCCCTCGCCACTGACTGACAACCGGGGCTGGCTGGTTTGACAAAGCCCCGGTGAGTCTTTACCATTCAGGTCTGATTCATTTCCGTTTTAATTCCGACGACTTCCGCATCAGCTGACTCGCATCCTGAGAGGCAGGGATGAAGCCCAAGCTCTGGGTGTTTCGCGATATCGACCCTGTGCAACGGGCGGAGCTTGCGCAGGCTCTTTCCATTTCTTCCGCCACCGCGTCCCTGCTGCTCGGGCGGGGGGTGACGACCATCGATGAGGCGAGCGCCTGGCTGTCCGCGGTACGGACCCATGATCCCTTTCTCATTCCCGACATGGACGCCGCGGTGGACCGCCTGCATCGGGCCGTCTCTCATCGGGAGCGGGTGTGTTTCTACGGGGACTATGACGTGGACGGGATGTCGGCCACGAGCGTGTATCTCTCCTTCTTCAGAGGGCTGGGTGCCGACGTCCGCGCCTATGTGCCGCATCGCTTGCGGGAGGGCTATGGCCTGAACGAAGGCGCCGTCCGGAGACTGGCGGCGGACGGTGTGACCTTGCTGGTGACCTCCGACTGCGGCACGACAGCCCACCGGGAGATCACGCTGGCCAACCAACTCGGCATGGACGTCGTGGTCACCGACCATCATCAAAGCGACGAGCAGATGCCGCCCGCCCTCGCTGTGATGAACCCCCATCGCCGGGATGCGCGCTACCCGTTTACCGGACTCTGCTCGGCCGGGCTGGCCTACAAAGTGGCGAGCGCGTACCAGAGCAAGTACGGCGCCGGGGCCGTCCCGCTGGAGTCATTGTTGGATCTCGTGGCGCTGGCCACGATCGCGGACGTGGTACCGCTGCAGGACGAGAACCGGGCCTTCGTTCGCGACGGGCTGGCGCAGATCTCGCGCGGCGCGCGATGCGGCATTCGCGCGCTGAAGCAAGCGGCCGGCGTCACGCGCGACTGCACCGCGGACACCGTCGCGTTCCGGTTGGGACCCCGGTTGAATGCCGCCGGGCGCTTGGACGACGCGATGATCGGTGTCCAGCTACTCACGACGGAGTCGGAAGCCGAAGCGAAGCGGCTCGCCGAACACCTGGAGCAACTCAATCGGGCCCGCCAGGAACTCGAAGCCCGCACCATGGACGAGGCCCTGGCGCAACTGGACGGGAGAGAAGTGCCGGCGGCCGTCGTCCTGGCCTCACGGGGGTGGCACCTCGGCGTGGTCGGCATCGTGGCCGCGCGATTGATGGAGCGGTTTCACCGGCCGGCGATCGTGATCGCCGTACACGACGACGGGGTGGGCAAGGGCTCGGCGCGCACCGTGCCCGGATTCGATCTCTTCCAGGGACTGACCGCCTGCCGCCAGGATCTGCTCGCCTTCGGCGGCCATCCGAGCGCGGCCGGCCTGACGATACGCGAAGAGCGGATCCCTGCGTTCGCCGAGCGATTCGCGGCCGTGGTCGCTGAATGGACGCAGGTGTCCCAAAGCGTGCCCACGCTCCACCTGGATTCCGAAGTCACGTTGGAGGAGATCACGCTGCAGCTGCTCCGCGAGATCGGAACACTCCATCCGTTCGGGGCGGGCAACCCCGAACCGATGTTTGCCGTGAAACGGCTCGATATCCTGCAAGCGCGCGTTGTCGCGGAGAAACATCTCAAAATGACGGTGCGGCAAGGGCGCTCCCTGCCGTTTGATAGTATTGGGTTCGGGATGCGATCCTTGGAGGAGCAGGGCGTGTCGCTGAATATGCCGGTGGACGTCGCCTTCACGCCGGAATTGAACCATTGGAACGGCTATGACCGGATTCAGCTGCGGATCCGGGCCCTGCGCCCGACCGTGAGCGAGTAACGCGGACGCCATGGTGTACGAAACCGTCACCGACATCGATCAGCTGCTCGGCCGGTTGCAGAGCTATCAGCCCGACGCCGACCTGGGGCTCGTGCGCAAGGCCTATGAGTTTTCCGCGAGGGCGCATGAGGGGCAAAAGCGGCGATCGGGAGAGCCGTACGTGAAACATCCGGTGGCGGTCGCGGGCGTTCTGATCTCCTTGAAGACCGACGTCACCGCGGTCGTGGCCGGTCTGCTCCACGATACGTTGGAAGATACGGTGGCCACCCCCGATGTCTTGGAGCGGGAATTCGGCAAGGAGGTCCTGCACCTGGTCGACGGCGTGACCAAGATCGGCAAGATCACCTTCAGGAGCTCCGAGGAAAAGCAGGCCGAGAACTTCCGCAAAATGGTGCTCTCCATGGCGGACGACATCCGCGTGGTGATCATCAAGCTCGCGGATCGGCTGCACAATATGCGGACGCTGGAGCATCTGGGCGAAGCCAAGCGGCAGGAAATCGCCCAGGAAACATTGGAAATCTACGCGCCACTGGCGAACCGCATCGGGATCGGCTGGATCAAGAATGAATTGGAAGACCTGTGCCTCAAACATCTCAAGCCCGATGTCTACGAAACGCTGCGCGTGCGGGTCGCCAAACGGGACGAGGATCGCCAGCAGTACATCCAGGAGGTCAGCGCCTTGGTGGAGAAGGCCTTGGCCGAGGCGGGCCTGCCGGGCACGGTGTACGGGCGGCCGAAGCATCTGTACGGCATTTACCAGAAGATGAACAAGCAGTCGATTTCGTTCGAAGAGGTGTACGACCTTACGGCGCTCCGGATCATCACCGATACGAAGATGAACTGCTACGCCTTGCTGGGCGTGATCCATTCCCTGTGGCGGCCCGTGCCCGGCCGCTTCAAGGACTACATCGCGATTCCGAAATCCAACCTCTATCAATCGCTCCATACGACGGTGGTGGGTCCGAAAGGCGAACACGTCGAGTTCCAAATCCGCACGGAAGAAATGCATCGCGTGGCCGAATACGGCATTGCGGCCCACTGGAAATACAAGGAGCAGAGCCGGATCGACGACAAGGACAGCAAGACGTTCGGCTGGCTGCGGCAGTTCGTGGAATGGCAGAAGGACTTGCCGGACAACAGACAGTTCATGGATTCCGTGAAGCTGGAGCTGTTCCATGACGTCGTCTACGTGTTCACTCCCAAAGGCACTGTCAAAGAGCTTCCCAAAGGGGCGACGCCCGTCGACTTCGCCTATGCCATTCACACGGAGGTCGGCGATCACTGCGTCGGCGCCAAGGTCAACGGCAAGATCGTCCCGCTGAAACACCAGTTGAGCAGCGGCGACACCGTCGAGATCCTCACGTCGCCGAATCAGACGCCGCACAAGGACTGGCTCAAGTTCGTGCGCACGTCGCGCGCGAAGACGAAGATCAAACATTGGATCAAGGCCGAAGAGCAGAAGCGCAGCGTGGAGATCGGCCGCCGCTTGCTGGAGTCGGAGCTGCGCCGCCATGGCTTGGCGCCGGCCCAGGTGCTCAAGTCGGATCAGCTCCTGGAGGTGGCGAGACAGGCGGGCTTCGATTCTCCCGATGAACTGGCCGCGGCGGTGGGCTTCGGGCACGTGGCGACGGCGCAAGTCGTCGGGAAGTTGGTGGCGCCCGCCGCGCCCAGCGCTCCGCCGGCCGAGCCGGCGGCTGCTCCCAGGGTTCCCGCCGCGAAGACGGAAGACAAAAGCGTCCGCGTCAAGGGCGCTCGCGATCTGCTGATGCAGCTGTCGCGTTGTTGCAATCCGGTGCCCGGGGATCGCATCTTGGGGTACATCACGCGAGGGCGGGGCCTCACGATCCACTCGGTAGAGTGTCCCAACCTGGAAGCGTTGGACTACGACAAAGAACGCCTCGTCGAGGTCGAATGGGACACCACGACGCCCAGTCTGCATGCGGTGAAAGTGGCTGTCATCGCCGTCGACAAGACCGGCGTGCTGGCGAACGTCTCCTCGGCGATCGCCGGATGTCATGCGAACATCAGCCGCGCGGAAATCATGACACGCGAGGACCGCAAGGCGGAGTTGGACTTCGTCATCGAAATCACGGACACGGCCCATCTGAACCGGGTCCTGAAAGCGATCGAGCGGGTGGACGGCGTGATCACCGCGCGGCGGGTGCGCGCGTGGCAGGAAAAGTCATGACGCGGGAACGGCGCTACGGCAGGACGAACTGCAGCTTGGCCCCTTTCTCGATCTTGTAGCCGTCCACGGTCCCTCCGGCGATCTCCAGCACGAACATCGCATCGTCATTGGGCCGGTACTGCGGGCAGCTCTCGTCCGTCCGCGTGCAGATGGGGACGTTCCGCTCGATATAAACGACGCGCTTTTTCCCGTCCATCCAAATGAGGTCCAGCGGGATCTTCGTGTTCTTCATCCAGAACGTCCAAGCTTGCGGCTCGGTGAACACGAACAACATGCCGTGGTCCTTCTTCAACGCTTCTCGGTACATCAGGCCCGTGGCTCGTTTCTGAGGCGTATCGGCGATTTCGGCCTGAATGACCGTGCCGGACGGCGTCTGGATGGGGACCAAACGAGAATCAGCGACCTGGTGAAGAGGACCCGCGGCGCCGTGAGCGGAAACCAGCCAGCAGAGCGATGCGACGGCGATTCCGGAAATGGCGAAACGCATGGCCGCATCGTAACGATCCGACATGGCGCCGTCAAGGAACGCCCGCGTGCGCGCCTTGCAATCCCGCCGCAGGCTGTGCGATCCTCAGATGCCTCGCGAAGGAGGAACCGTATGCAAGAGAAGCGTCGCGTCCTGTACAAAAAGGGCGTGTTCGTCTGTCCCAAATGCCGGCAGTCGTATGTGCAGGAAAAGTGGCTGGAAGAGTGGCGGATACGATGCCATCGCTGCGATTACCGCGGCACGTTGACCGAAGTGTCGGTCGAGGAACATCTGGAAGAAGAAACCTTCAGGCGTTGACGAGTTCATCTCCGTGTGGGCGCCGCCCTCCTCCCGTCCTCTGAGCCGCCGATCCCCGTTCCGCCGGGTCCGCATGACGATGCCGAGACGAGCAGTGGACATCGGTCTGGTGCTGGCATGTGCCTGCGCCTCATCCCTGTCGTGCTGGGCGGGCGAGGAGCCGCGGCCCGGCATCACGGTGTTGGTGGCGTACCATTCGCTTTCCGGCAATACCGAGCGTTTGGCCGAGGCGGTGGCCGAGGGGGCGAAGGGTGTGCCGAGCACCGCGGTGACGCTGAAGCGTGTCAACCAGGTGACGGCCGACGAGTTGTTCGCCGCAGATGCCTTGGTGGTCGGCTCTCCCGTCTATTGGTCGAACATGTCGGGCGACGTCAAGACGTTCTTCGACAACTGGCAGTTCAAGTTCGGCGTGTTTCCGGAATTCAAGATGAAGAACAAGGTCGGCGCCGCCTTTGCGACCGGCGGGCAGATCTCCAGCGGCAAAGAGGTCACCATGCTCACCATTCTGGCCGCCATGCTGGGCAATCAAATGATCGTCGTCAGCGGCGGCGGTGCATTCGGCGCGTCGGCCACGACGGAAGGCGACAGCCCCGGGGTCGATAACAAGGAACTGGCCGACGCCAGAGCGCTCGGGCGTCGCGTCGCCGAAGTGACGCATCTCCTCAAGGCCGGGTCCTCTTCCCGCTAGAGCACAGAACCTCTCTCACTCCCGGATCGCATGGAGGATCGCGAAAGGCGATTGATCGGAGGGAAGGGGGCGGATTATGTCGTCGTGCTGTTGGAGCAGGGAGTCACGAGTGCCTGGCAGGCGAGATCCACCATCTCGCGGATATTCTTCGCGCAACGGCCGCAGCAGCCGTTTTCTTTCAACCTGAATCGTGCTCGTAACTGGCACGGTGTCACGCAGCCGGCGCGGCCGGCTTCGCGAACATCCGATTCCGTAATCCCGTTGCACAGACAGACGTACATTCGAATTTCCTGTGAACGATTATGAGAAGCATTCTCAGTATGCCACGAGACAAAGGCCCTGTCAAGCCCCCTAGGAGGCTTGGGTCTCCGAAAGCCCGCCGGATTCATTGGGCGCCCTAG
>CAZXRB010000048.1:0-27807 GCA_964642845.1 uncultured Nitrospira sp. | reverse complement strand
AAGAAGGACGAGAAGAAGAAGGACGAGAAGGGCAAGTAAGCACGACCCCGGTCGTTTGTCTGATCAGACAAGCCCGACTTGGATTTCCTGAAAGGCCTATGATCCTCGGATCGTAGGCCTTTTTTTGTGGGCTTGGGGCCGGACACCGATCCCGCCTTACGCCGCGCGGAACATTGACCCTCCTGTTTCGCGGATGATACGGTCGCCCTATGCAAGCCGCGTCACCCCGCCGGCCGAATCGGCTCATCAACGAGACCAGTCCGTATCTGCTCCAACACGCTTACAACCCGGTGGACTGGTATCCCTGGGGCCCGGAAGCGCTGGCCGCCGCCAAGTCATCGAACAAACCCATTCTGCTGTCCATCGGCTATTCCTCCTGCCATTGGTGCCATGTGATGGAGCGGGAGTCTTTTGAGAACGAGGCGATCGCCGCGCTCATGAATCGCCATTTCATCTGCATCAAGGTCGACCGGGAAGAGCGGCCCGACTTGGACGAAATCTATATGGCTGCGACCACCGCCATGAATCAAGGCCAGGGCGGCTGGCCCATGACCGTGTTTCTGACCCCGGATCAGGAGCCCTTCTTCGCCGGCACCTACTTTCCTCCCGAGGACCGCTGGGGCCGTCCGGGATTCGGCACCCTGTTGAAGAAAATCGCCGAGTATTGGGAGCAGGACCGGGCTGGGGTGCAGACACAGGCGAAGGATTTGACGGAGCGCCTGCGAGGCGCGGGCCGCATCCCCGCGCCTGTCTCGGTCAGTGAATCGGTGCTGGAGGAGGCCGTCGCGCAGTTCAAAGAAGAGTTCGATCCCCAATACGGCGGGTTCGGCAAGGCGCCCAAGTTTCCCCCCGCCACCGGCCTCTCGTTGCTGTTGCGCTGCCATCGCCGGACCGGTGAGGCACAGACCCTCGCCATGGTGACCAAGACCCTCGCTATGATGGCCGCGGGGGGGATCTACGACCATATCGGCGGCGGATTCGCCCGCTATTCCACGGACGACCGCTGGCTCGTTCCGCATTTTGAAAAGATGCTGTACGACAATGCGCTGCTGGCCCGCGTCTACGTGGAAGCCTATCAAGTCACCAAGCAACCGCTCTACCGGCAGGTCGCGACCGAGGTCCTCGAATACATCCTCAGAGAAATGACCGGGCCGGAGGGCGGGTGCTATTCCGCGACGGACGCGGATTCCGAAGGCGTGGAAGGGAAATTCTACGTCTGGTCGCCGGCCGAGGTCCGCGCGGCGGTCCCCGACCCCGAGGATGTCAGGCGCTTCTGCGCCCTCTATGACATTACGGAATCGGGCAATTGGGAGCAGACCAACATTCCGAATCGGCTGCGGCCCATCGACGAGGTGGCCCGGCAGCTCGATGTGACGACCGACGAGCTCCTGGACACGGCGGCGCGGGTCAAGCCGCTGCTCTATCAGGCGCGAACGCGGCGTGTGCCGCCGGGGCTCGACGACAAAGTCATCACCGCCTGGAACGGCATGATGCTCTCCGCGATGGCCGAAGCCGCCCGCGTCTTTGGCGAGCTGCGCTACCGCGACGCCGCCCGCCGGACGGCCGATTTTCTGCTCACGCACCATACGAAGACGGACGGCCGGCTGCTGCGGACCTCGCGCGCCGGGCGGGCGCATCTCGACGCCTACCTGGAGGACTATGCCTTCCTCGCCGAAGGCTTGCTGGATCTCTACGAAGCCGGCGCCGATGAATCCTACCTCCGCACCGCCGCCAAGCTGGCCGATTATCTGATGACCGATTTCCATGACGCGGAACAGGGCGGATTTTTCACGACGGCCAAGGATCACGAATCGCTAATTCTGCGGGCCCGCGACGGCGCCGACGGAGCCACGCCAAGCGCCAACGCGGTCGCAGCCTCGGCGCTGGCGCGTCTGTCGTTCCACTTCGATCGGCATGACTGGCGCGAAGCCGCGATCGGCGCAATCCGCGCCTATGGCCGTCAGATCGCCCGTTACCCCAGAGCGTTCGCGAAGAGCCTGGCGGTCGTGGACTTCCTGACGGAAGGACCGGTGGAGCTGGCCTTCGTCGGAGGACGCCACCCCGATGAACTCATCGCATTACAACGAGCCGGCGCCGGCGTGTATCTGCCGAATCGCATCATCGCGACAGCGACGGGAACGGCTTCCGCTTCCCTGCCCCTGCTCCAGGGCAAGGAGCCTGTCGGCGGTCGAGCGGCGCTCTATATCTGCCGCAACTTCGCTTGCCAACACCCGATAACGGACCCGGCGTTGGTACCCCGCTTCCTGGAAGATTTGAAGAGAGCTTCTCAAGGATCCGCGGGCGGATCGAGGACACTCTTAGGAAGTCGGCAGATCCCGGGAAAGGCGACAACGGAAGGCACCGCCGGCTATGCGGCGCGGGTGCTCGCCCGCACGGGTGAGACGGACTTGGCCCGTGGATTTACGACGCTCGGCGCGATGGGACTGACTGTCACCCGGCTGGGCTTCGGCACCTATCGCGTGGACACGAAGGACCCCGCGCATCGTGAGGCGTTGCGCAAGGCGCTGCGCGCGTCTTGCAACCTGATCGATACCTCTACCAATTATACGGACGGCGACAGCGAGCGCCTGGTCGGATCGGTTGTGGCCGAGCTTGTCGCAGCAGGTGAACTGCGGCGCGACGAGATTGTGCTGGTTTCCAAGATCGGCTATGTGCAGGGGGACAATCTGCGGCTCGCCGAATCCCGAGAGAAAGCCGGCCGGGCCTATCCGGAGATGGTGCAGTATGGGGACGGCGTCTGGCATTGCATCCATCCCGAATTTCTGGCCGATCAGCTGACCTTGTCGCTGGATCGCCTTGGCGTCCAGACGCTGGATGTTTGTCTCTTGCATAATCCGGAATACTTTTTGTCGGACGCGACCCGTCAAGGGAACGCGGATGTCACAGCGGCTCGCGCCGCGTTCTATGACCGCCTTCAGCGGGCCTTTGTCTATTTGGAGTTGCAGGTCACCGCCGGGCGGCTGCAGTATTACGGCGTCTCATCGAATACGATGATTTCACCGCCTGATGCGCCGGACGCCACGTCTGTGAGTCGCATGGTGGAATGCGCCACAGCGGCCGCCCGATCGGCCGGAGCATCCGCGCATCACTTTCGCGTCGTGCAATGCCCGATGAACCTCTTTGAATCAGGGGCCGCGCTGATCCCCAATACCGGTCCCCAGAGCCGATACACGGTGCTTGAGTATGCTCAGGAGACCGGGTTAGCGGTCCTGGTCAACCGCCCGCTCAATGCGATACCGGGGAAGCGAGCCGGCATGCTCCGTCTGGCGACATTGCCCTTGGAGGATCCCACCGCCGACGTGGATCGACAGCTCGACGTAGTCGCGGCGCTCGAGCAAGAATATCGCGACGGCATTGGCTCTTCCGTCCCGCCAAGCGGCCAAGGAGTCGCCGCCGCAGACTTCTTTAACTGGGCGCGGGAGCTCCGGCGCATCCGCCCGCAGATTCAAGGGCTCGAACATTGGGAACAGATTGAACATCACATGATCGCGCCCCACGTGAACCAAGTTCTGCAGACGCTGTCCGGACACCTGACCGGCTCCACCGCGGAGCGATGGGAAGCATGGCGCGACCGCTATGTCCCCGAGTTGATTACGTTGCTGCGAGGGCTGCGCCGCGAGGCGACGGAGCGCAGCCGTGCGCGGACGACGAAGATCAGCGCGGCCCTCGATCCACTGCTGCCGGCCCAGCGCCGGAACGAGTCTCTGTCCCGCAAAGCGCTCTGGGCCTTGACCAGCACGCCCGGTGTGACCTGTGTCCTGAACGGCATGCGGGCGCCCCACTATGTGGAGGATGCCCTGGGGGTGCTGCGATGGGAACCCTTGACGAATCCGCACGACCTCTACCGCGCCGTGCAAGGGCTCGACGAGCTGTAATATTTGACCTTCCGCATCGCCTCCGCCGTTCGGACAGCAGTCTAGTTCGTCCGCGGTGGTTTCTTGTTCCCTTTCCTCATTCCTTTTCCGAGGGCGCGCAACTGCGCCGGCTGTAGCCACCATTGCAACAGGCCCTGGCCCGGCAGGGTTTCACCCGAAAAACGGATACAGGCTGCGCCCGCTTTCTTCAGCGGCATATTCCCGGAGACCTTCCCGAAGATCGAGAGCGCAGCGATACGCCCCAACAACGGTTCATGACCGATGCACAGTACAACGGCTTCGGCGGGCATATGGCGTAACGTAGCCAGTAGCTGCTCCGGGTTGGATCCGGGCGCTAGTTCGGCCGCGAGGGCTGGTTGGAGAGAAGGACAAAGGACCTTCTGAATCAGGCGCGCGGTTTCCCGGGCCCTGAGCAGCGGGCTGGTCAGCAGATGCGTCGGCGTCACGTGCAGCGACGCCAATCCCGCCGCCGCACGGCGCACGCGTCGGTTGCCTGTTGGCGTGAGCGGTCGATCGGCGTCCCGCCCGCGCCATCGCTCGGCCTCCACCGCAATGCCATGTCGAATGAAGAGACAGTCCATCCGCCTCCGTTCGCTGCGAGACGGTAGCACGGACGTTTACGATCTGGAAAGAAGGAAAGCGGCCCCATCAGCGAGCGCTTAGGCGCTGAGCCGGAGATGTTGGGAACCGCGTGTCACGCGATAGCCGGCTCCCGTGACGCTCCCGATCACGTCGTGGCTCGACTGCAAGCCGACGCGGAGTTTGCGATTGAGCCCTTCCATGAGTTGGTCCAGTTCACGATCGTGCGAAAGTCCGTCATCTCCCCACAGAGCCGCACGGATCTCTTCCTGCGGCACCACGCGCCCCGCGGCCTTCGCCAACCGGAGCAAGATGGTCCATTCCACCTGTGTAAGGAGCGTCTCCGCTCCCCGGAACGAGACGCGATACTGGACTTCATGAAGGACCAGATCCTCCACATCATCGTCCGGCGCCGGCGCCGCGCCGGCCAGGCGGCGAAGCACCGCCTTCACCCTCGCCACCAGTTCGCGGGGGCTGAACGGCTTGGTGAGGACATCGTCGGCTCCGCCTTCGAGCGCGGCGACCTTGTGATCCTCCGACGTCATGCTGGTGACGACGAGAATGCCGATGGACCTGGTCTGAGGATCATGGCGGAGCCGGTGACAAATCTCTTTGCCCGTCATGCCGGGGACGAGCCAGTCGAGCAGGACGAGAGCCGGCCTGAGCCGCCAGATATCCTGAATACCGGTCGGTCCATCGAAGGCGACATTGGTTCGGAAGGAGGCCTTGCGCAGGATGTGGTCCATGACGCGGCCTTGATCCTGACCGTCCTCGATGATTTGAATCAGTTCCAGGCTCATGGTCGCAGTACCTCAAGCCTGTATCGGCTCGGCGGCCATAGATCTTGAGGCGCTGGTCCGCGCCATCGCCGGTAGGAAAGGTGATCCCGTCCGCTTTGACGCAGTGTGGCTAGAGATTCCGCAGGAGCTGTTGCCAGGACTTGAGGACCGAGCCGACGCCCGAGGTGTCGGCCGATGTGGATTTTCCGCCGCCCGTCGCCCGGCGGGAGCTGAGCCGCTCAATGCGGCTGGCCACGTCGCGGTATGCGGGGTCTTCGCGTCGGATCCACCGGTAGGCTTCGAGCGTGTCGGCGATGCGCCCCAGAGATTCCAGTGTGCGGCCTAAGACATAGAGAATCTGGACCGTTTCCTTGCTGGACCCGGCTGAAGCCGTGAGCGCTTTCCGAAAGGCTGCGACGGCCTCTTCGTGGCGGCCGGCCGACTTATAGCAGAGCCCCATCTGCGCGTAGGCCTTCACCGCCAAGGCCTTGTCTTCCGCCGCCTGCCGGAACTGCTCGATGGCGGATTTGTATTGGCCGGCCTTTTTCAAGGCGAGGCCGCGTTCGTATCGCTCCCGCGCATCGATCACCGGCTCATCGGCATGGTTCAGCCGCGCTGTCGGCGTGACCGGTCGCTGCGTAGTCCGCGCTTCGAAGACCTCGATCTCTTTCTTTTCTTCCAAGTCCTGCTGCGGTGTCCGGAGGAACAGATCCGGCGTGCCGGAGAGCGGCAGAATCCCGCCCTTGCCACGAGCCTGAGCGGCCTGACCCAGCAGGCGCGCCGTGACCCACTGATGCTGTTCCGCGAAGCCGTAGGCCAGCGCGGTGTCCGACACTTGATTGATGAGCCGGGGAATCCCGCCCGTCAATCGATACACAAGCCGGCAGGCCTGTTCCGTGAAGATGGGATGTTCCCCGCCTGCCACGCGAATCCGATGACGGATGTACCCCACCGTGTCATCTTCCGACAATGGCTCGAGCGTGTAATCCACGGCGATGCGTTGGGCGAACTGCGTGAGCTCCGGACGACGGAGCAAGTCCCGGAGCCCCGGCTGGCCGGTGAGCACGATCTGAATGACCTGCGTCCTCCCGTTGTTGTTGGACAGCAGGCGAAGCTCTTCAAGCATCCCCGGAGCGAGATTTTGCGCTTCGTCCACGACGAGCAAGACCCGCCGTCCTTTCGCCTCTTCGGCGGCCAGAAATTCGGCGAAGCGCTGGAAACATTCCAGCGGATCAGTGCCCTTCGGTTGGTTGAAGGCCATCAGGATCCAGGGCGTCAAGGGGCCCAGCGCGTCATGCGTGTGAGAAATGAGGCCGACGGTGAATTGGTCTGCCGCCTCTTCGATCACGCGTTGCAGCAACGTGGTCTTTCCGGTGCCGGGCTCCCCCGTGATGATGATGAAGCCGGCCTGGTTCAGCAGGCCGTACTCGAGCAGGCTCAAGGCCATCTTGTGCTTCGGCCCCAGATAGAGGAAGCCCGGGTCCGGAAGGAGGGAAAACGGTTTGGTTTTGAGCTGATAGAAGGCTTCGTACATCGCCGGCGTTCTGACAGTCCTCCATCTAGGATAGCAGCAATTTGTTCATGTCCGATGGCCGCAAACCTCTTCGGCCATATTTATTGAGGATTGTTCACGTGATAGACGTACATCAATGAACCATTAGTGGAGCTTTATCGAGCTCATCGACTCGGGTGTCGTGAGAACGACTTTGATTTGAGATTGCCTGGGACGGCCAGGTAGGATAGGCGGCGATGTCCGGACTGTCTCCCTCTCAACGACGCCGCGCGGCCCTGGCGGTCTCCTTCGCCATAGGCGCGTTTCTCGTCGCCCATTCCTTCAATGCGTTCGTCGCGGAAGCGCTGTACATGCCCCCGGGCCGCGCGACGGGCATGGAGCCGGCCGGCCAGCGCCCGATCGCGGCAGTCCCTTCTTCGGCCCAGCAATGGGCGGAAGACATCCGAAACAGCGGGTTGTTCCAATTGCCGACGGTGCCAGTCGGAATGGCGCCGGGACCGGGAGGCTCGCTAGGCGCCCCGATGCGGGCCTCCATTGGAGCGGCGGCGAAGATTCGCCTCATCGGCGTGGTGTTCGGGGATCAGCGAGGCGTCTTCGCGATCGTCGAAGAAATCGGCAGTAAACGGCAAAGCCTGTATCGCCTGCACGATGAAATACCCGACGTCGGCGAAGTGAGCGAGATCCGTCCTGGCGGCATGGTGGTCCGGCTGGGGCATTTGGAGGAATTGCTTGAATTGGCCACGGTGGAGAAGCCGGTGCCCCCAGCGGTTTCCAACAGCGCGGCGTCCTCTCAAGGGTCCGGCGCGCCGCTCCATCGCGTCATCGACCGCCGCGAAGTCGAATCGGCCATGAGCGATTTGCCGAAGCTCCTGACACAGGCCCGGGCGGTCCCCAACATGGTCAACGGGGCGCTGAACGGATTCCGTATCGACTATATTGCGCCGGCCAGTTTTTATGAAAAGATCGGCATCCGCTCCGGGGATGTGTTACAGCGCGTGAACGGCATCGAAATCCGCGATCCGACCACTATGCTCAACCTCTTTCAACAGCTCAAGAACGAGCGTGTCGTAAAACTGGACATGGTGCGCAACAACCAACGCTCGACGATCACCTACGAGCTGCGGTAATCTCCCCTGCTCCTGGCATCCGGGTATCACCCGTAACTCCGATGACATACGATCCAGAGAGAATGGTAACACTGAGCGCTCGCGGCCACTGAACGGGCGCTCTTTCCTTGCCTCCGGTTGAGCAGTCAGAGTATCTTGGACCAGGGTCTTGACGGGGTCCTTCCCAGACCCTCTGGTTTACTTCCGTGTCCGATCCAGTTCACACACGAGAGCGCACCGTGTCCACGAACGACGCCCAGGCTCCCTCCGTCTATGGGAAACCGCTTCTCGGTCGCATTTTGGGCGAGAAGTTCAATTTGCTCGACTCCAAGCTGGAGGAAGCCCTCGCCTATCAACGGGAAAAGGGCGGCCGCCTGGGGGAGGTGTTGCTCCACCTGCGCCTGCTGCGGGAAGAAGAGCTGCTCGAGGGGCTCGCGCTGCAATTCGAGCTGCCCTGGATGCCCCAGCTCGAAACCGCCAACGTCGATCCCGAGTTGATCAAGAAAGTGCCGATCGCCTTCGCGCGGCGCTATCGCGTGCTGCCGCTCCGGTGCGAGGAAGGCGCCATCATCGTCGCGACGACCGATCCGCTGGAGACGGTCGCGCTCGATGATCTCCGGCTGCTGCTGGGCAAGCCGATCAAGCCCGTCTTGACTTCGAGCATCGCCCTCCTCGCCTGTTTGAACCGCGCCTACGACGAGGTGGCGAGCCCCGCCAAAGCGGAACAAGTGATGGAGGATATTGCGGCCAACGAAAATCTGGACCAGTTGGCCCAGGAGCTCGACGAGCCCAAGGACCTGCTCGACGCGACGGACGAAGCCCCCATCATCCGGCTTGTCAACTCGGTGCTGTTTCAGGCGGTCCGCCAGCGGGCGAGCGACATCCATTTCGAATCGTTCGAACGGGGCCTGGTGGTGCGCTATCGGATCGACGGCGTGCTGTATCCGGTGCTCACGCCGCCCAAACATCTGCAGGCGAGCATCATCGCCCGGCTCAAAATCATGGCGGGGCTGAACATTGCCGAAAAGCGGCTGCCTCAGGACGGACGCTTCGCGATCCGCACGGCGGGCAAGGATATCGATCTCCGCGTCTCCGTGCTTCCCACGTCTCATGGCGAGCGGGTCGTGCTCCGGTTGCTGGAAAAAGAAAACCGCCTGCTCAATCTGTCCGAAATGGGATTCATGGGCGAGCGGCTGGCGGCGATCCACCAACTCATTCAATTGGCCCACGGCATCATTCTCGTCACGGGCCCGACGGGCAGCGGCAAGACGACCACCCTCTACGCGGCGTTGAGCCACATCAACGCGCCCGACAAGAACATCATCACGGTCGAGGATCCCGTCGAATATCAGTTGCTGGGCATCGGGCAGATGCAGGTCAACCCCAAAATCAATCTCTCGTTCGCCGCCGGCCTCCGTTCCATCCTGCGGCAGGATCCCGACGTCATCATGATCGGAGAAATCCGCGACCGCGAAACGGCCGAGATCGCCATTCACGCCTCGCTGACCGGCCATTTGGTGTTCTCGACGCTGCACACCAACGATGCGGCCAGCGCGGCGACCCGGTTGATCGACATGGGCATCGAGCCGTTCCTGGTGGCGTCCTCGGTCGTGGCCGTGCTGGCCCAGCGGCTGCTGCGCAAGATTTGCCCCGATTGCAAGCGGCCGTACAAGGCCAGCGCGGAAGAACTCAGCCGCCTGGACCTGCCTCCCGGCACGTCGTTGACCTTGTACCGCGGGGCGGGCTGTCCGGCCTGTTCCCAGACCGGCTACCGGGGCCGCACGGGCATCTTCGAACTGCTCGTGCTCGACGATGAGATTCGGCGTCTCATCGGCGCCAAGGCCGATTCGTCCGCCATCAAGCAGGCGGCGATCGCCAAAGGGATGGTCACGCTCAAGCAGGAGGGAGCGGAGAAAGTCATTCAGGGAATGACCACGCTCGAGGAAGTGATGCGGATTACGCAGCAGGAGATCGAAATCTAGCCATGCCGGTGTATCACTATCGCGGCTACCGGACGGACGGCGGCGCGGCGACCGGCATCGTCGACGCCGAGAACGTCAAGGTCGCGCGCTTGAAACTCCGCAAGGAAGGCGTCTTTCCGACCGATGTGGTGGAGCAGGGCCAGGGCGCCGTTCGGCGCGCCGAGGGCCGGGCGCCGGCCGCGCCTCCTCCCGGACGCGCGTCGCTGACCGCCAATGATCTCGCCCTCATGACCAGGCAGTTCGCCACCCTGTTGGTCGCCGGCCTGCCGCTGGTCGAGGCGCTCGGCGTCCTGGTGGACCAGGCGGAGAAGAAACCCGTCAAAGGGTTGTTCGCCGACATTCGCGAGCAGATCCGAGGCGGAAAGGCGCTGAGCGCCGCTCTGGAGACCCATCCCAAGGATTTCTCGCCCATCTACATCCATATGGTGCGCGCGGGCGAAGCCAGCGGAGCGCTCGATCAGATCCTGTTCCGGTTGGCCGAGTTTCTCGAGAAACAACTGGCCCTCAAGCACAAGGTCACCAATGCGACGCTGTATCCGGCCCTCATGCTGCTGGTCGGCGTCGCCGTGCTGTTTTTCTTGATGACGTTCGTCGTGCCCAAGATCACCGCCGTGTTCGCCAGCATGAAGCAGGCCCTGCCGTGGCCGACGGTCGTCTTGATGGCCATCAGCCGCTTCTTCGCCGACTATTGGCTGTTCCTCATCGGAGCGGTGGCCGGCGGGGCCCTGTTCGTGCAGCGCCTCACGCGGACGGAGGCCGGGCGGCAAGCCGCGGACCGGTTGATCCTGCGCCTGCCGCTCATCGGCGACGTCGCCAGGATGGTCTCGATTTCGCGATTGACCAGCACCCTGGCGACGATGCTGGCCAGCGGCGTGCAACTCCTGGACGCGATGGACGTCTCCAAGCGCGTGATGAACAACCGGGTGCTGGAGGAGGCCGTCGAAGGCGCGCGCCAGAACATTCGGGAAGGCGAGACCATCGCCGATCCCTTGAAACGGAGCGGCCAATTCCCCGCGCTCGTGACGCATATGATCGCGGTCGGCGAACGCAGCGGCGAGATGGAAGAAATGCTGCGGCGCGTGAGCCAGATCTACGACGGCGAAGTGGAGCGCGTGATCACGCGCTTGACGTCCTTGCTGGAGCCGGTGATGATCCTCGTCATGGGGGTCGTCGTCTTCTTCATCGTCGTCGCCATTCTGTTGCCGATCTTCGAAATGGGCCAGATGGTGCGATGAGGGAAGTGCGAGGTGACGCGGACGGGTGACGAGTTCAATGGGAGGTATGCTTCAATGATCAGCAAGGAACTGCATGAGAACCTCTGGGGCATGTGGCGCTACTGGCGCCGTTTCAGATGTCCGTTCGCGCCACGCGTCACGCGTCACGCGTCACGCGCCCAACAAGGGTTCACCTTCATCGAGATCATGGTCGTCGTCGCCATTCTGGCCATTTTGGCCGCCTTGGTCGTGCCGCGGATCATGGGACGCACGGACGACGCGAAGCGCACGGCCGCCAAAGTGCAGATCCGCAACATCGAAGGAGCGCTGCAGCTCTACAAGTTGGATAACGGCGTGTATCCCTCCACCGAACAGGGGTTGAAGGCGCTGGTTGAAAAGCCGACGGTCGGCGTCATCCCGAAGAAATGGAAGACGGGCGGCTATCTGGCCAAACTGCCGGAAGACCCTTGGGGCAATCCCTACAAGTATATAAGCCCGAGCCCAAGGGGCGATTACGAGATCATGTCGCTGGGGACCGACGGCGAAGTGGGCGGCGAAGGGGTGAACGCGGATATCACCAATTGGAATTTGGACAAGGACTAGGCGTGAGGCCCGAGGCGAGAGGCGAGAGGCACGCGGAAGCACGGATCGTCCCGAGAGCGGGCCAGGAATCGGTTCGCCCTCCCGTCCCTCGCCCCTCGCCTCTCACCGCTTGCCCCTCCTCATCTTCGGCCGGCTTCACCCTGCTGGAGATGATACTGGTGCTGTTTCTCCTCGGGGGCGTCCTGGCACTGGCCGTCCCGCGCATCGTCATCGGCGAGGATTTGGCGTCCTCCGGCCGTCGCTTCATCAGCGCCCTGCGCGCGCTGCAGGCGATGGCGGTCGCCAGCCAAAAGCCCCTGAAGATCTACGTCGATCTCGACAAAGGCACGTATTGGACGATGATCGTCGACGGCAAAGAGGAGAAGCTGCCTCTGGACGCGAGTTGGACCGTCGCGCGCACCCTGCCCGAGCCCATCCGATTCACTGACGTGACGGTGGGCTCGACAAAGCGCGTGGCGGGCCGCATCGATTTCTCCATTTACCCGAACGGGCGGATCGATCCGCTGACCGTCCACCTGGCCGACGGCAGCAATGCGATTCTTGGCATCGCCGTCGAATCCCTGACCGGCGCCATCCGCACCAGCGACGAGCGCATCGAGCCGCCGCGCAATCAACCGATTCCGGACCGGGTCAGGACCCTGCTGCAGACGCCGCAAGGCCCGACCCCCGCGTCTCTCGGTATCCGATTGTGATCAGCGCCCTGCCATGGACAGGTCGATGAAGCAGCCGAGCGGCGAACAGGGATTCACCTTGCTGGAGGTGTTGTTGGCGATCGGGTTGCTGGCCATCGCCCTCCCCGTCCTGCTTGGCCTGCGCAATTTCGATCTCGATCTGCACGCGCGGGCGGAAGAGCTCACGACCGCGACGCTCCTCGCCCAAGAGAAGCTGCTGGAAACGGAATTGCTCGGCGTCTACCCGGTCGGCGAGGTCGCCGGGGATTTCCACGGCACGCCGCTCGGGGTCCAGGCGTCGGTCCCGCCGAATCGCGCGGCCGGCTACAAGTGGAAGCGCACCATCTCGCCGACCCCGCTCGAGCTCATCCGCGAGGTGCGGATCCAGGTCTCCTGGCCGCGCGGCGCGTTCGAAGAGACTGTGGAAGTGAGCACGTATGTCTTCGCCGGGCTTACATTCTGATCACCCTCGCCAGGCCGGCTCGCAGGGCGGATTTACGCTGGTCGAAGTGCTCGTGGCCGTCGCGCTCCTGGCGACGATCGGCGCCATGGTCTTCGGATCCCTCGTGACGACCACGCAGGCGCTCGATACCGCGCGCACCCATGCGGACGGCGAGCAGGCCATGCGCCGCATCCTGCGCCTGATGGCCGAAGAGCTCGCGACCAGCATCCGAAGCGAGACCACCTATCCCTGGACCGGCATGAACGGCACGCAGGACGGGCAGCCGGCGGACACGGTCGCATTCTTGGCCATCAGCGACGGTGTGGGCCTCAGCGCGGCGAATCAAAGTGAAACGATCCGGGTGGTCTACACGCGGGAACGGGACCGCCTCCTGCGGTTTACGCGCCGCAACATCTATGGGCTCACCGACGAATCGATCGAGCAGTTGGAGCTGGCCGATCGCGTGAAAGCCTTCAACGTGCGCTACTTCGACGGCCAGAGCCGCATCTGGACGGACGAGTGGTCGGTCATCAGCAAGGTGCCCAAAGCGGTGCTGCTCGAAATTACGTTTCAGCCTCCCGACGGCGATCCCTGGACCGTCCGCGAGTGGGTTTCGATCGGAGCCGCCTGATGGCGACCGAATCGACAGGGTCGGTGGACTGGAAAGCCGCGAGCGCATGGCTCCTCGGCGGCCTGGGCACCTTCGGCCTCTGCCTCCTGGCGACGTTTCCATACGACGCCCTGCACGCGCGACTCGTCTCCGAGGTGACGAGGGCGACCGGCATGGAGGTACGCGTGGCCGATTGGGCCGTCGGCATGCCGCTCGGCATCGAATGGCGAACGGTCACCTTCTCCAAGCCGCAGTGGGATCCCATTCATGTCGCATTCCTTGAGACCAAGCTGAGCCTGCTGAAGACCTTGGCCGGAGGGGTGAGCCTTGAGGTGGCCCTCCATTGGGATGAATCGAACCCGAACACCGGCGTGGCCAAAGGATCGGTGACGGCGGCGTCCTGGTCCTTCTCCGGCCCTGTCTCCGTGAAAGGGCACCTGCAGCAGATCGACCTTTCGAAACTGGCCGGCCGGTACGTGACGCACGGCCTTCTGACGGGTGACTTTTCGCATCGCCTGGAATCGGGGCACGCGGCCGCCGGCGCGCTGAAAGGCGACGGGTCGTGGAAAGCCGACGTGCAGGATCTGACGATCGACCACATTCCCGTCGGGAGCGGCCGCACACTGTCGCTGACATTCACCCGCGCGACGGCGGGGCTGACGTGTCACGATGCGGTCTGCGAGGTCGCGGACCTGAAGGGCGACGGGCCCGACGGCTCCTTCACCGGACAAGGCACCATCACTCTGCAACAACCTCTGGCGCAGAGCCAGTTGGCGTTGGCGCTGACCCTGGTTCCCGGCGCCGGCTTTGCCGCCAAATCGGCGACCTTGGGCCTGCCGCCCCTGCCGCCCGGCACACCGTGGAACATCAAGGTCGCCGGAACATTGGCGCAGGCGAAGATCACATTGTAAAGTACCCCTGCAAGGGAGCAGGATACAGTCCACGATGGCGATTGTGACCGAATGTGTGGGGCTCGATGTCGGGCAGACGGGATTGAAAGCCGTCCGCTTCCGGCGTCGCTTGAGCGGGCGGGAGTCCATCGACTACTTCCAACACCCGATGCCTTTCGCACGCCCGGAGGACTTGGAGCCGGCCCGGCGGGTCCAGGCGCTCCGCGGCTTTCTCTGGCAGCATGGGCTCTACGCCACCGACCGGCTGGTGACCGCCATCCCCTGTCAGGACCTCTTTGTCCGGACCCTGTCGTTTCCCTTCAACGATTCCGCGAAGCTGGCGCAGGTGGTGCCGTTCGAAGTCGAGAATCTCGTGCCGATGCCGATTGAGGACCTCGCCATCGGCAGTGTCGTGCTGCCCCCCGGAGAGATGGCCGGAGGGCCGCGGCCCGGCAAGGGCTCGGAAGTGCTCGTGACCGCCGCGCCCAAAGACAAAGTCGCCGAGCATCTGCGCTTCCTGGCGCAGGCGGACATCGAGCCCTCGGCCATCAACGTCGACGCCCTCGCCCTCTATTCGGTCACCCAGTTCCTGCGGGAAGAAGGCGCGCAGGTGCCGCGCGATCTGGCCATCATCGACGTCGGCGCCTCCAAGACGACCCTCTGCCTCATCCACGAAGGACGTCCGGTCGTGCTGCGTACCATCTTATGGGGCGGCAATCATCTGACGCATGCGTTGGCCGTGCGCCAAGCCTGCAGCTTTGCCGAAGCGGAACGCCGCAAACGGGCCATGGCGGTGCAGCAGGTGGAGGCCTGGCTCGAACCGCTCCTGAAAGAGCTGCGGGTCACGTTGCACGCCTATGAGGGCGCGGAGCGCGGCCGCTTCACTCACTGCTGGGTCTCGGGCGGCGGCTCGAAGCTGCGCGAAGTGGGCACATACGTGGCGCGGCAGCTGGGGCTCTATCCCGTCGGGCCTCGGCAGGGATTCGGGCCGAACAGTCCGCGGGCATTTTCCATCGCGTTCGGCTTGGCGATTCACCCCAAGGTCGTCCGGCCGCGCTGGCGGTTCAAGCCGTCGCCGGTCGGCTTGGCGCTCGACCTGAAGAGCGTCACGGAGGCGGCCTCGCCCAAGCACGACACCTCGCGCAAGGATCGGCGGTTGGCCATCGGGGCCGGCATGGTGCTCGGCCTGCTGGCCCTGGTCGATGTCTCGATCCATCTATTCCTGAAGGACCAGCGGGTCGCGCATCTCAAGGCCGCGCTGCAACAGCAGTACGAGCAAGCCTTCGGCGGGTCCGTCGCGCCCGGCGACGAGCTGGACCAGGCGCGGTATCGCATGGGGCTCGTGGAGAAATCCTTGAGCCTCGTGGACGGGACCCAACACCACGTCCTGAACGCGCTGTCCGCTTTTGTCAAAGCCCTGCCGGCGGGGACGGCGGTGAAGGTGCGCGAATTGACGGTCGACGGCGGAGTGATTCTCATCGAAGGCGAGACCACGTCCTTCGATGCGGTCGAAAAGATCAAACAGACCCTCACCGGCCAGCCGCAGTTCCACGACGTGGCGGTGACGGAAACGCGCGTGGGCGCCGCGCCCAATCAAGTCGTGTTTCGAATGAGCGTGGCGGTGACCGCCCCATGATCCAGACGGTCCGGGAACGATGGCGGCATCTCGCCGCCCGGGAACGGGCGATCGTGCTCGCGGGCGGCATCGTAATCGCGCTGAGCCTGGTGTTCGTCCTGATCGTGGATCCCGTGCTGGCGAAGCTGGAGCGGCTGGAGCGGCAAGCCCTGCGGAAGCAGAAAGACATGCAAGAGCTGGCCGCCCTCAGTCAGGATTATGCCGCCAAGCGGGCGCGCCTGGAGCAGTTGGAACGTCGCATGCCGCCGGCGGACAGCCAATTCTCGCTCGTGACGTTCCTGGAGGAGACGGCCCAGCAGACGCGGGTGCGGGACCGGCTCACCGGCATGCAGCCGCAAGTGCAGACGCTCCCGCAGGGATACCAGGAAACGGCCGTCGATCTCCGATTGGAAGGCGTGCAATTGCCCGAATTGCTCGCCCTGCTGGTGGCCATCGATCAAGCGCCCTACGATATCCAGGTACGGCACCTCCAGATCCGCCCCAAGTTCGACAACCCCGTCAATCTGGACGCCACGGTCCGCGTCTTGAGTTATGCGAAATCATGACGAGCGCGGCATCGCGCTCCTGTTGGCTCTGCTGGTCCTCGCCCTCCTCGTCGCGCTGATCTTGGAGTTCGATGCCGAAGCCCGCCGCGAATACCGCGAAGCGGCGGCGTTTCGGGACAACTTCAAAGCCCGCATGCTGACGCGGGCCGCCGTGCAGGCGGCGCGGGCCGTGCTGCAACAGGATTACTTCCGGGATCGGCAGACCGGCGTCTTTTTCGACGGGCCCACCGATCTCTGGGCGCTGCCGATCAAGAACTACGCGATCGGCGACGGGCTGCTCAGCGCGCAAATCGAAGACGAGCGCGGGAAGCTCAATCTCAACGATCTGGCCGTCAATCCCGGCAGCGAGCTCCAGCGCCGCGCCAAGATCTTCCGGTTCAAGCGTCTCTTCGAGCTCCTCCAGATCAGTCCCGACTTGGTGGACGCGGTGATCGATTGGGTCGATCTCGACGAGCAGCCGGAACCGACCGGCGCCGAGAGCCTCTATTACCAGTCGCAGAAACCGCCGTACCGCGCCGCCAATGCGCCGCTGCAAGCGTTGGGCGATCTGCGGCTCATCAAAGGCTTCACACCCGAGATCGTCGACCGCCTCTCGCGTTACGTGACCGTCTATCCATATGAGGCCGCGACCTCCTTTGTGAACATCAATACGGCCGATCCGCTCGTCATCCAGGCCTTGGATCCCCTCATTACGCAGACGATGGCGATGGAAATCGTCCAGAGCCGCCCGTTCAGGAACAAAGTGGACCTGGACCGCGTCGGCAGCTTCCAGGAAATCGGCCAACGCCTGCGCAGCGAGTACGATGTCAAGTCGGACTATTTCTCCGCGCGCCTGGCCATCACGGTCAACGAAGTGACCAAGAGCGCCTTTGCCGTCCTGCGCCGCGAACCAAACCGCGGCGACAGCAGCGTGGTCTATTTGCGCATGCTGTGACGTCATCGTGCCCACAGAAAAAGTTAACAATCCCGTAACACGCCCGTCACGCAGACGATATACGCGAGGGCTAGAATCCATATCGCAGCGTTTGAATGATATGGAGGAAATCCTATGACTGGTGTGCTGAAACGACGGAACCGCAAGATGGTGTGGGCGGTGGCTTGGACGATGCTGGGCTCAGCGTTCCTGGCATGGCCGTTGTACGCCGAGCAAAGCCATAGCCGCAGGGCCGCCGCCTCCATCGCTCCGGACATGGAGTCCTATGTGGCCCAGGCTCAGGTCAGCGGCCGAATGACCATCGCCGGATCGGATACGATGCAACCGGTGCTGTCCAAAATCGCGATGGAATTCCGGCGGCGGCATCCGGATATCAAGATCGCCGTGCAGGGAGCGCGCGACTCGAAATTGAGCCCGGAAGATCTGTTCGTGACTGGGCTCTCGACGATGCGGCGCGGAGACGGGGACCCGAGCGGGCACATGGGCTCGTATGACGTGCAGCTGTTGGCCTCATCGCGCGCGCTGACCGAAGAGGAAATCAAGCGGTTCACGTCACGCTACGGCTATGCTCCGACGCCCGTCGCGATTGCGCAGGATGCGGTGGCCGTCTACGTCAACCAGGAGAATCCGATTGAGCGTCTCACGCTGGCGGAGGTGGACGCGATCTTTTCTTCCACTCGAAAGCGCGGCTTGGGGGACATTGTGGAATGGGGCCAGTTGGGCCTGGACGGCAGCTGGGCTCATGCCCCGATTCATCTGTACGGCCGTGATCAGCGTTCAACGGGGACGCGGCCCTTCTTCAAACAAGTCGTCATGCTGGACGGTGATTTCAAGAAGTCGCTCACGGCCGAGCCGGGCTCGGCATCGATTATCATGGCGGTCGGCAAGGACCCCTACGGCATCGGGTACAGCGGCATCGGATTTCAAACGTCCGCGGTGCGCGCCGTGCCATTGAGCGACCGCCCGGACAGCCCGGCGATCGCACCGAGCATCGAAGCCGTCATGGAGGGACAGTATCCTCTGAGCCGGCCGCTGTACCTCTACGTCAACAAGGATCCCGACAAAGAATGGGATGCAAAGATCTTCGAGTTTCTCCGATTCGTCAACAGTCGTGAAGGACAGGAAACTGTAGCCCGGACCGGCGTCTATCCCCTTTCCACCCCACAGCTCACGCAGAATATGGCCGTCCTTCGATCCAAACAGCTGCATGCCGCCAGACGCTGATCCGATCATGCCTTCGAAAGGAGCGCGGTGCGTCGGCTCCGCGCTCCTTTCCCTGGTGGTTCATTTCCATTACACTGTCGTTGGTGATGTCGCCTTCCATCAAAGCCTGGTGCGCGGCCTTCGCCGTTCTGACGGGGGGCTGTGCCGGCGGACCAACGCCGATCGCCATCCATCACAGCCCTCTTCTCACGGTCGCTGTGGCCGTCGATCCCCGCTCCAACACGCAACATGACCATCCGTTCACGCTAACCTCCGAGGCCATGACGGCGGTCCTGAGCGGCGTGCACATCGAGGACCGGGACACCATCACTGGGATCGGATTGCTCGGATCTTCGCACGGCAGAGCGGCATTCAGTGTGGGCGAGATCGCCACACTCGCCCCTCATCTTGTCGAAGCATTGAGAAAAGCGTCGCCCAAGGATTTGGCGACGTTCTACATGATCGTGAACGATGGCAACGGAAGAAAATCAGTGACGTCCGGTGGGCTCTTCGTGGACCCCAAACGCCGCCTTCATTTGATGCTGGCCAATTGCCGATCCGTAGCCAGCGGCGGGCAGGACTACACCATGGCAATGGAACTGGATACACGCGACGAGCCGCTGCTGCCTCTTTCGCCGCATCGATTCCGGGTGGGCTTTCACCCGCAGGAGGCCTGGGTGCAGATCGATACCGGCGCCAACAAACCCAGTTTTCGAGCCTACGGTTCGGTCTATGGCGACCCGGCCAAATTGGTGATCATCGATTTGGGCCGCCTTCTCGCACAGCAGGCTGTCCCCACCCCGCCCTAGCCGACCAGACGTGAAGAGACCGCGTCTCCCTCATCCGGGACAATGTAGGCGTCCTCACCCCATACGATGGAATAAGAACCACCGCACCTCTGCGTACACAGCGTCTCTTCCGCACCCGCAAGGCCGGCACCACCTGATTAGTTCCAGAACCAAATAACCTGGAGTCGGATCAAGTTGCCGTACGCGTCAAACTGTTGGCCGGGGATCGTCGCCGTCGAGGTCGTGGTTTGAAACGCGTTTCGCCGCTGGGCCATCGCATAGGCCAATGTGACTTCCCATTGGGGATCAGGCATCCAGGCGACGCCGATCTCCGTTTCCTGCATATTGTTGCTCGGCGCACCGGTCTGGAACTTCAAGCCGCCGTTGTAGGCCTGATACCGCACGTAAAAATTTGCAAGCCCGGTATCGCTGTATTGCCACGTGTAATGACCTTGCACGTAGCCCCCATAGAGGCTCTGCTCGCGGATCACGCCCTGGCTGTCACGCTCGGGACCTCGGCCAACAACGTACTCCGCCAGGAACCCCCATGGCTGGGGAGGATAATACAGAAAGAAATTGAGACGCTCGTCCAAGTATTTCCCTGATGCATGGCCTGGAGCGAAATTGGACCAGAGCGTCCTTGTGGTAGCCGCGGCAGTCGGAGGCGTACCTCGGTTCACCGTGAACTGCCCACGATACGCATTCATCCCGACTTCGAACAGCCGGCCGCCCGGCAGCTCGAACGGATAGGCCAGGCGAATGCCGACATGCTTGTCGTCGTTCGCTTCAGCCGCGTTGAGCCCTTGGCCGTTGTAGACCGTGATGTTGACCATCCCCCAGTCACCGGCCCCGTAGAGGTAATCGATCATGTGGCGCCACCGCTGCTGGGCAAACTTGGGGCTCCATTGAAATGAAATGCCGACATCGCGTTCGCTCTGCGCGCCGGAGTTCGTCGCATCGGCGCGGTCAATCGCCATTCGCTGCCGGCTGGCCTGCCAATTGTCCCAGGACACGGGCACCCGCTGGAGACCGACCCGAAACCGGAACTCTTTGTCTTTGTCGAAATACCACTCACCCCAGGCATCCCGCATGGACAAGGCATGCGTGTTGCCGCTGATGTTGCTGGCCAAGTCGGGCTGAAAGAACACACCGACGTGTTCGGATACCTGGCCGGTGACCACCCACCGGATTCGCCGAAAGAAAAATCCGGGCTGCGCGCCGTTCGTCGCATCACCCACGGAGGCATCGTGATAGGTCCGTACCTGTCCGTTTGGCTGCCCGAGCCGGTTGTACCGCAACATGCCGTAGCCGTAGTGTCGCAAGCGTTCATACCACCGGGGGCTGGCGGTGAACTCCGCCATCGTGGCCGATTCCATGGCTTTCCGTTCCTGCTCGGCTCTGAGGCGGACGTAATCGTCTTGGGTAATGAGCCCCTTTTCCAGCATCAGTTCTTCTAGAGACGTGGCATCGATGGCGGGGAGATTCGGGCCTTCCACCGGTTTGATCGGACCAGGCGGCTTGGGATTGGCCACACCGGGCATCGGGGGTTCTTCGGCAAGACTTGCGTACACACTAGCGATCAGCAGGGCTCCGCACGCCGCCACGGTGATGAGCGAACGAACGAAATAGACACGTCCCACTCTCATTCTTGTCCCTCCAGTGACTGGATTCGACCGTACTTGGGGCAAGAGTAGGATGGTCACGTTGCCAAACGGTGACCTGCTTGTTACAGCCGTGTTAATTTTCGCCTGAGATGGTATGACGCGACGGCGGAGGGAACGGCCCCTGCGTTTCAGGTCGGAAGAAGGGAATCACGGCAAGGCTCCTTCGCCGGATCCCGTACTCTGGCGGAGTTTTGCGGAACTTATTCTTTCTCGATCAGCCGCCAGCCCTCGCGCTGCACGCAGCGCTCGGTCGCATTGACGAGCATGAAATTGTTTCCCTGCTGCAGCTTCGGGTCGCGCAGCACGAGATTCTGGCAGCGGTTGTAATCGTTGGCAAATTCCGAGGACGGCTTGTTGGGATGCACCCAATCGGTCGAGGTGCAGCCGGTCAGGAACGCCAGGGCCAAGCCAATCGCGACGGCGGACGTGCTCATCGGGGGTCTCCTCAATGAACCGGACGGTGCGAGAAGATATAGATCGCGGAAGGACGCGGCGTCAATAGTGCTGGTCAGTCCGGTCTATCTGGTCTATCTGGTGTGATGATCGGGCAGACGAGACGACCAGATAGACCAGTTCACTCCAACGCCACGGTAATCGAGACTTCGTTGCCCCGCTCATTGTAGGTCAAGTCGGGAAAAAAGGAGCGGGCCAGAAAGATTCCCCGTCCGTTGGCGTCTTCCGACGGACAGGTCTCGCCGACGCGGTGGAGGATCCCGCGCCATTTGAATCCTTTGCCCTCGTCGGCGATGCGGTAGCGCAGCCTCCGTGCGCGTTGGTCGTACTGGACGTGAACGGTCACCGTCCGATCGCGATAACGGGGAATGGCCAGCCGTTTCGCCAGCAGGTCGTCGTACCGGTTTTCCGTGAGCGCGTGCTGCTTGTCGTGGTAATAGACTTCCAAGTTGCCGTGCTCCACCGCGTTGAAGAGCAATTCCTGGAGCGCGCCCCGCAAGTGGAGTCTGGTCGTCTCGGGCAGGGTGGAGGCCGTCGTATGGATGAGCCAGGACACCACGCCGGGAATGTGCGCCGGATCGGAATCCATCGTCAGGCGGTACTCGGAGGAAAGGATCCCGGCCGTTTCCGCGAGGTCCAACGGAAGCATTTGCCGGGCGCGCTGGAGCGCGTGCGCCAACTGTTCGACGCCGATCGGCTTTTCGAGGTAGTCCACCGCGCCGGCGCGCAAGGCTTGAACGACCGCCGGTTCCGTGCCGGCTTCGGCCGTGACGATGACCGGACAGCGCTCGCGCCGCGCGCGCATCGCCTGGGTCAACGTCAGTCCGCTGCCCTCCGGCAGGAACAGATCGGTGATGACGATGTCCGGCGCGGCAAGATCGATGAGGGGCAAGGCCGCGGAGGGATGCGGCGCGGTGATGACGTTGAACCCCCGGCCGTCCACCAGCTCATGAATGCGGGCCTGGCTCTCCGCGCAGCCATCGACCACCAGCAGCGTGCGTGACCGGCTCGGCGGTCTCATGGGCGGGAGTCCCTCCGTATGTGACGGCGCAGCGCGTCGAGCAGGCGGAGCAGCGCCTCTTCCAACCGGGCGCAGGCCGCGGCGGCTTCCTTGAGATCACCGGCCCTTCCCAACTCCTCCAGCCGCCTGGCCGCGTCCAGCACGGTCGGCGCGCAGAATTGCAGCACCGCGCCTTTGACGCGATGCGCCGCGCGAGCCAGGGCGGCCGCATCCTGCGCGGAGAGCGCGGCCCTGGTGTCCGCCAAGTCCTTCGGTCCCTGCTCGACGAACAGCTCCGCCAGGGTCTGGAAGAGCTCGACGTCATCGTCGAGCCGTGCCAGCGCCTCGCGCAGGCTGAAAATGGCGTCGCGCGCGGTCTCCCGCCCGGCTTCGTCGATCGTCGTCTCAGACATGAAGCGTCACGCCCATGACCGCCACGTCGTCGGGAAACAGATCGTGGCCGAGCCAGCGGCCGGCCTCCCCGATGAGGGCCGGAATCACGTCGCGCATCGGCCTGCGGCCCATACGGGTGACGGCCTCTTGCAGCCGCTGCTGGCCCCAGAGTTCACCGGCCGGACCGGGCACTTCGTAGAGCCCATCGCTGAACAGATACAACCGGTCGCCGGGCTCGTAGAGGACATCCACGGTGGGATAGACGCTCCCGGGATCGAACCCGAGGGGCAGCCCCGGCCGCGTCAGCCAGACCAATTCGCCGGACCGCCGGTGCAGAAACGCGCCGCCGTGGCCGGCGCTGGCATAGGCGAGACCATGCGCGGCCAGATCCAGCCGGACGAAGACGATGGTGAAATAGTCGCCGTCTTCCGTCAGGGGAAACCGCCGGTTGGCTTCGGTGAGAATCGTCCCCGGGTCGTTCGACCCCACTTGGTGCGCGAGACTGTCCCCCCGCAGGAACGTGGACAGCGAGGCGGAGCGGAGGGCCGGCGAAACCCCGTGGCCCGACGCGTCGAGCAAATAGAGACCCAAGGTCTGCGGGTCCCAATGCACGACGTTGAACAGGTCGCCGCCCAGCGTGCGCGACGGCCGATAGGCATGCACGAGCTCGACGCCGGGCAGGATGTCGCCCCGCGGCGGCAGGAGCGATTCCACGTAGCGGGAGGCGGACAGCAGTTCCCGTTCCAACGCCTGCTGCTTGCGCTGCACATCGTCCCGCGCGCGTTCGAGCGATCGCACCAGCGTCGCGGCGCGCATGCCGGCCTGCACGCGCGCCATGATTTCCTGCTGGCTGGCCGCCTTACTGAGAAAATCGTCCGCCCCGCGGGCCAGCCCCTCGGCGATCTGTTGCGGCTGGTCGTGGCCGGTCATCAACAGCAGTTGGGTCGACCGGAAATCGGGATCTTGCCGCACCTGCTCGCAGAACGTCGGCCCGTCCATTTCCGGCATCATCCAATCGACGATGATGAGGTCCGGCCGTTCCGACCGCAGCAGGGCGAAGCCCGCCTTGCCGTCCACCGCTTCCAGCACGCGGTAGTCCAGTCGCTTGAGACGGGCACTGAGGCTCACCCGGGCGACCGGTTCGTCGTCGATGACCAACACGGTCTGCGGCGCGGCCGGCTCCTCGCCGGATCCCGCCCCTCGCGCCAGGGCTGTGGTGGGCATGGCGTGTCCTAGGCGGCTTGGGCGCGGCCGGCCAGCGCGTCCTGCTCGTTGTCGTAGATCGGGATCAGCTTGGGGATGTTGGCGAGGCTCATGATCTCGCGCACGTAGCTCTGCGGCCGTACCATGCTGACCTTGCCCTGGGTGAGCTTGAAGTTCTGGGCGACCAACGCCAGCAGGCCGAGTCCCGAGCTGTCGACGAACCGCACCCCGGCCATGTTGAGAATGAGGTGGCGGCAGCCCTTCTGCCGGAGGCGCTCCACCGACGTTTTGAACTGCTCCCGGTTCGCGTAGGTGAGATCACCCGTCATGTCGAGCACGACGCCGTTTGGGACCGGCCGTTCTTTGATCTGCATACTCACTCCTCCCTCCTTCGTGGCGGACGATTCACCGCGTAGTCTTACGCCGCGAGTCCTTGTAGAGCCGACTCTTCCGTGGGATAGACAGGAATCAACTTCGAAATGTTCGACAGATCGAGCAGCTGTTTGACCGTGCCCTGCGGACCGGCGAGACTGAGCCTCAGATTGGCGGCCTTGAACTGCTGGGCCGTCAAGGCCAGCAGGCCGATCGCGGCGCTGTCGAGAAAAGTCACCTCCCTCATGTTGAGAATCACGTGCCGGCATCCCTGCTGGCGCGCGGACTCCATGTGGTTCGACAAGGCCTTGCGCGTGCCGTACGTCAGCTCGTCGGCAACGTCGATGACCGCGGCATCGTGGATCCGGCGTTGGCTAATGCGCATGCGCACTCCGTTGGGAACGTCCTCAAGCCGTCACTCGCGCGCCAGGTGAGCCAGAATGGCGGCGGGAATGTCGCCCAGCGCATGGACGGTGTCCGCCGCGCCCAATTTGATGGCTTCCTTCGGCATGCCGAACACCACGCAACTCGCTTCGTCCTGCGCGATCGTGAACGCCCCCGCCTGTTTCATCGCGAGGAGCCCCCGGGCTCCGTCAGCCCCCATGCCCGTCAGGAGAACACCGACCGCATTGCCGCCGGCATACCGGGCGACGGAGTCGAACAGCACGTCCACGCTCGGCCGGTGCCGGTTCACCGGCTCCTCCTGGCTCACGCGGACCGAGTACCGGGCGCCGCTCCTGACCAGCGTCATGTGATAGTTCCCTGGCGCCACGAGCGCATGACCGGCCAGCACGCTGTCCCCGTCCTGGGCCTCTTTGACCGAGATCCGTGAGAGCTGGTTCATGCGGTCGGCCCACGTCTTGGTGAAGCGCTCGGGCATGTGCTGCGTGATGAGGATCGGCGGCGTATTGGGCGGCAGGACCTGCAGCACATCCTTGACCGCTTCCGTGCCGCCGGTCGAGGAGCCGATGGCAATGATGGTGTCCGTGGTCTTGATCATGGCCTGCGAGGCCAGGGGTGCGGAGCGCGGGGCGCGGGGCGCTCCCGAAGTCCCGTGCCCTCTCGCCTCAAGCCCCTCGCTTCGAACCTTCGCCACAGCCGCCGCCTTGACCTTCTCGATCAAATCCGCGGCCAGCTCTTCCATGCCTTCGCGCAGATCGATCTTGGGCTTGGTGATGAAGTCGACCGCGCCCAACTCCAGCGCGCGCAGGGTGGTCTCGCACCCGGCTTCGGTCAGGGAGCTCACCATCACGACGGGCATCGGCCGACCGCGCATCAATTTCTCGAGGAACGTCAAGCCGTCCATCTTGGGCATTTCGACGTCGAGCGTCAGCACGTCGGGATTGAGCGTCTTGATCTTTTCTCTGGCAATGAACGGATCGGGCGCGGTCCCCACGACTTCGATGTCCCGATCTTTGGAGAGCAACGCGCCCAACAGCTGGCGCATCAGGGCGGAATCATCGACCGTCAACACTCGGATCTTCGGCATAGACCTGCTCCCGACGGGCTAGAACAACGTGACGTCCTCGTCCGGCTGATGCTTCACGCGCGTGATCTTCGCAGCATATTGCGTTTCACGCTCGACAATCGTCAGGTTCTTGATCCGCTCGATTTTCTTCATCAGCACGCGCCCGGAATCGGTGAAGTAGTAAATTTTCCGCGGGAACACATCGCCCAGATCGGTTTTCACCGGTGCGAGCCCTTCCGTTTTCAAGTACGCCAGCACCCATTCGGCGTTTCTGGCGCCCACGTCGATGTTGCCCTCGTAGATCTTTCCGGCTCCGAAAAGCTTGATCTCCAGGCGGCTCTTGAGCCCGCCCCGCTTCAAGATCTCGTTGATGAGCGATTCCATCGCATACGACCCGTATCGGGTGGACTCTCCCCACGAGTCGCGGCTCCCGTCCTTCGGCTCCGGCAACATGAAATGGTTCATACCCCCGACGCCGATCGCCGGATCCCGAATGCAGGCCGAGATACAGGACCCCAGCACGGTGTAGACGATCATCGGCTCGCGGCTGACAAAAAACTCGCCCGGCAGGATCGCCGCGATCTCATAGGGAAAGCGGGCATCCCGCATCCGTCGAATATGGGCGAATTCATCCGTGTCACCGCCATCGACGCCGGAAGAGGCCTGAGAAGCTGCGGGGTGATTCATGGGTGCTCCGGCCCGAGAGGCGAGCCCGCCGGCCGAAGGCCTGTCGTAGCAGCGGATCGGCGATGGCAGCAGAAGCGCTCATGAATCATGCGGGCTAGCCCTGCTTTTGATAAATCGTCGGCGCCAATGATTTGAACGGATGCTGAACCCACTGCAAGCTCTCCGAGTGGCCGATGAAGAGATAGCCGCCCGGCTTCAGATAGCGATGAAACCTGTTGACCAGCTTTTCCTGCGTCGGCCGGTCGAAATAGATCATGACGTTTCGGCAAAAGATCAGATCGAGCGGGGTCTTGATGGGAAACGGCTCGTCCATCAGATTGATCCGGCGGAAGCGAATGATCGACGCAAGGTGCGGCTTGACTTTGACCAGTCCGGTGCTGTTGCCGCGGCCTCGCAAGAAATGCCTTCTCACCACGTCCTCCGGCACGTCGGCGACGCGCTCGCTGTCGTAGATGCCCGCGGCGGCCTTGGCCAGGACGCGTGTCGACAGATCCGATGCCAGGATGTGGAACTCCCACTGCGCCGGAACCTGGACGGCTTCGTACAGCGTGATCGCGATGGTATAGGGTTCTTCGCCCGTCGAGCAGGCGGACGACCAGATGCGGATGCGCTTGACGGGTTCGAGCTCAGGGAGAATCCGTTCCCGCAGAAAATCGAAATGGCCGGGCTCTCTGAAGAAATCCGTCTTGTTGGTCGAGATCAGGTCCAGCATTCTGGTAAATTCTTCGCGGTTCGCATCCTCCATCAGCCGGTCGTAGTATTCGGCAAACGTCGCAACGCCCAGCTCGCGCAAGCGCTTCGACAAGCGGGACACCAGCAGGGAACACTTCTGCTCGCTGAGCGAAATCCCGCTTTCCTCGTAGATCAGCTTGCGAAACCGCTGAAATTCATCGCTGGAGATCGCGTAGTCCATGTCAGACACGGTTCCGAGGGCGACCCTGCCGTGATCGGTGTCATTGGTCGGGTATTGCTCTATCGGCCGGTTCGGGAAGAGTCTTAACAGACGGCGGCGCCGGCGCCTGGGCAAGGAAGCAGCGCGGCGCACGCCTCGGCGGCCCGGGTTTCCTGCGGCGGCTCGATCTTGAACACCGCCACCTGGCGCATGAGCTCCTGCGCTTGCGCTTTCATCGACTGGCTGGCGCTCGTGGTCTCTTCGACCAAGGCCGCGTTCTGCTG
>CAZXRB010000047.1:0-28219 GCA_964642845.1 uncultured Nitrospira sp. | reverse complement strand
CGTCCTTGTTCTTCTTCTTCGATTTTCGGTTCAGCTCCTGCGCGATGTGCCAGGCGATCGCCTCGCCCTCCCGATCGGGGTCGGGCGCGAGAAAGACCTTGTCCGCGTCCTCGGCTTTCTTCTTGATTTCGGCGAGGACTTTGGATTTGCCCTTGATCGTCACGTACTGCGGCTCGAAGTCATGCTCGAGATCGACGCCCAGCTTGCTGGTGGGAAGATCCTTGATGTGCCCCACGGATGCCATGACCGTGTAGCCGCGACCGAGATATTTGGTGATCGTCCTCGCCTTCGTCGGCGACTCAACAATAATCAGCGATTTTGCCATGCAGACCTCTTGTCAGCGTCACACACCCTACCATCCGTACCAAATATCCGCAAATCGTGCAACTAGAATGCTCGACTCGCCCGCTCACGCGCGGATGTACTGCTGTCCCGGCAACTGCCGCACGCGTCCGTTGAGCTCCAGCGCAAGCAAGGTGGACGCCACTTGCGCTGCGCTCAGTCCCGTGCGTTCGATCACGGCGTCGACGGAGCGCGCATCATAGGACAACGATTCATAGACCAGCGCTTCCTCTTGTCCGAACGGCGCCGGCGTCACAGCAGCCGTCGCGTCGATATTGAGCGCGGCGCGAGCGCGCGCATCGAGCTGAGGCAGAATGTCGTCGAGGATATCGTCCGCCCGCTCGACCAACGCGGCGCCTTCCTTGATGAGCCGATTCGAGCCTGCACAAGCGGCGTCTCTGACGGAGCCGGGCACGGCAAAAACCTCGCGGCCTTGTTCCAACGCGAGCTTCGCCGTAATAAGCGACCCGCTGTCGATCGCCGCCTCGCTCACGAGCACGCCCAACGAGAGGCCGCTGATGATGCGATTGCGCCTCGGAAAGTGATGGCTCTGCGGCGGCGCGCCGATCGGCAATTCGGTGATGACCGCGCCATGCGCCTCAACGCTGCGGCGCAGCGCCTCGTGCTCCTGCGGATACGTCCGGTCGATGCCGCAACCCAACACGGCGATCGTCCGGCCCTTGCCGGAGAGCGCACCACGATGGGCCGCCCCATCGATGCCCCGCGCGAGACCGCTGACGATCGTGACACCGGCGGCAGCCAGGGTACGGGCGATCTCTTCGGTCACCACCCGGCCGGACGGAGTGGCGCGCCGGCCTCCCACGATCGCGACGGCCACGTCGTCACGCTCTCGCAACGTTCCCGTCACATAGAGCAGCGGCGGCGGGTCTGCAATGTGCCGCAATCGCGTCGGATAGGCACGATCGAAGAGCGACAGCACCTGGACCTTGAGCCGCGCCGCCGTCGCGAGCTGCCGGTCGATCTGCCGGCGAGTCTGCG
The DNA here is from genome assembly GCA_964642845.1 of uncultured Nitrospira sp. Lineage (GTDB taxonomy): Bacteria > Nitrospirota > Nitrospiria > Nitrospirales > Nitrospiraceae > Nitrospira_D. Next base: position 26,878 of record CAZXRB010000047.1, on the reverse strand, counting down.
GCTCGGGACCGCGACGAATCAGCGTGGCGAGCTCCGTGTGGCACCCGGAGCCGGTCAACTCGTCCTCAGAGGCCGCCCGTACGGCCTGCGGGGAGCCGAACGCCTGGACGAGTTTTACGAGCGTGCGGTCGCCTACACCGGGAATGGCCTGGAGCGTCAACCAGGCCTGCAGTTCGAGAGGATCCATAGTGTACCGGGAAGGAAGGCCCGCGGGGGAGCACTCATTCACGACCCAGTGTTCGTGCCCGTTCGATCAGAAGACGACGATGTCGTACTGCTCCAAGTGCAGTTTGTCGTCCGGCGTCACGATGATTTTCGCCGAACATTCCCGCTCCAGCGTTTCCACGCCCTGCCGCTCTTCGTCCTGCAGCAGGTCCGCGACTGCCGGATGCGTGCCCAACACGATCCGTTGGTAGTCGGCCGACTGCCCGATGCGCCGGATCTCCCGGAAAATCTCATAGGCCACCGTGGTGGGCGACTTGGTATACCCCCGCCCCTCGCAGTAGTGGCAGGGCTCGGAGAGGGAGCGGAGCAAATCTTCTCGGACACGCTCGCGTGAAATTTCGATCAAGCCGAGATCGGAGATGCGTGAAATCCGCGTCCGCGCCTTATCCGACGCCATGGCGTCCACCAAGGCGTGGTAGACCTTGTCACGGTTCTTTTCCCGCTCCATGTCGATGAAATCGACGATGATGATGCCGCCGATCCCGCGCAGCTTGATTTGATAGGCCACTTCCTTGGCGGCTTCAAGATTGTTTCTCAGGATCGTTTCTTCCTGATCCCGCTTGCCGACGAACCGTCCGGTATTGACATCGATGACCGTCATCGCTTCCGTATGGTCGATGACGAGATACCCGCCCGATTTGAGCCAGACCTTGCGGCTCATGGCGCGCGAGATTTCCTGCTCCACTCCCAAGTGGTCGAACAGCGGCTCATCCTTATCGTAGAAGTGGATGCGTGAGGTCTGTTCGGGGGAAAACCGCTGCACGAAGTCGCGAATCGCCTCGTATTCTTCCCGGGAATCGATCCAGAGCCGGTCCACTTTCTTGCCGAACAGGTCGCGCACGACGCGGAAACTCAAGCTGAGATCGCTGTGCAGCAACGCCGGCGCCGGCAAACCGTCACGATTGGTCAAAATGTCCTGCCACAACACGTGGAGGAAATCGACGTCGGACTTGAGCTCGTCCTCCTTCACCCCTTCGCTGACCGTCCGCACGATGTAGCCGCAGCCGGGACGCCGCACGCGGCGCATGATGTCCTTCAATCTCGCCCGTTCCTCGTCGCGCGCGATGCGCCGCGACACGCCGATATGCTCGACATTCGGCATGAACACGAGATAGCGGCCGGGCAAGGACACGTAGGTCGTGACGCGGGGGCCTTTCGTGCCGATGGGTCCCTTGGAAATCTGCACCATCAGCTCCTGCCCCTCGCTCAGCAACTGTTCGATGGGCTTCGCGCTCTGGCGCTTCGGCCGCAGGACGTCCGAATCCTTCTCATCTTCTTCCGCGTCGACCAGCATATCCGACGGCTCGGCGTCCAGCGACACGTCGGACACGTGCATGAAGGCGGCTTTTTCCATCCCGATATCGACGAACGCCGCCTGCATGCCCGGCAGCACCTTGGCCACCTTGCCTTTGTAAATGTTGCCGACAAAATCCTTGTGCTTGGCGCGATCCCCGAACAAATCGGTGACGACGCCGTTATCCAGCACAGCCACGCGGGTCTCTTCCCGCGCGACGGTAATCGCAATCTCAATTCCCATACTGACTCCTTTTTCGTGACGAGCGCCGCGCACTGCGATGAGCGATGGACGCGGGCATGTGCCCAGGTCCGACACTCCGATCACCGCGACCGCTTCGGCTGCTCCAACAATGATCTCCACTCGTCGTCCGCATACTCGCGGACACTCGCTCCGACTCCTAATAAAACAAACTGAGGCGCCGCCGCTTCACATTCAACAACAGGCCCAGCGATGCCATGGTCATAATGGTCGCGCTCCCGCCGTAACTCATCAGCGGCAACGGGATCCCGACGATCGGGAACATGCCGGCGGTCATCCCGATATTGACGACGACGCAGAAACACAGCATGGCCACGATGCCGGCGGCCAGCAACATGCCCAATTGATCCTTCGCTTTGGACGCGATCTCCAGCGAGAGCCAGATGAGCGTCACGAACAGCACGAGCAGCAGCAGCACGCCGAGGAATCCCCATTCCTCCGCGTAGACCGCGAAGACAAAATCCGTATGGCCTTCCGGCAGAAACTTCAATTGGCTCTGCGTGCCGCCGTACAACCCTTTGCCGGCCAATTCCCCGGAGCCGATGGCAATGCGCGACTGCAGCGCATGATATCCCTTGCCGCCCGGGTCATAGTCCGGATCGACGAACGCCATAATGCGCTGACGCTGATAATCATGCAAGGACCCCCACAGCCCTTCCCAGGCGAACGGGAACAGCATGACGGAAAACAGCAGAATCACGCCCACGGCCTGCGACCGCACGCCGACCATCAAGAGCATGGCGGCGTACACGGCCACGAAACTCAAGCCGCTGCCCAAATCCGGCTGCTTCAAGATCAGAAGCAGGCCCGGCAACATGAGCAACCCCGGCACGATGACGCGCTGGAGCCACCCGACACGGGGCGCCTTCGAGTAGTAGTGGGCCAACACGAGAATGAGCACGAGCTTGGCGAATTCCGATGGCTGAAAACTGAACGGCCCCAAGGCGATCCACCGTTGCGCCCCCTTGCTGGTCCGCCCTTCGACGAGCACGAACGCCAGCATGAGCAGCACGATCGCATAGGCCGGATAGGCCAGCCGCGCGATGCGGTGGTAGTCCGACACCAACATGACGAGGAATGCCACGGCGCCCAGCGCGATCCACACCAATTGCTTGATGTAGTAGGGCGCCACGCCGCCCTGTTGGTTGTGGGTGACGCTGTGAATGGACAGGACACCGATGCCCAGAATCGCGACGATCAGCGCCAGATAGCGCACATCGAAATTGTCGAGCCCGCGATTGTCGATTAACCGATCGATCATGATGGCCCCGCCTGCGCACCCTCGCCACCCGCTGGCGCGGCGCGTGACGTCACAATCGGCACGTGCGGCGTCAACTTCACATACGTCTCGATCACTTCCTTGGCCAGCGGGGCGGCCGCCGATCCGCCGTGTCCCATATGCTCCACCAAGACCGCCACGGCGATCTTGGGCGCTTCCACCGGGGCGAACGCCACAAACCAGGCATGGTCCCGGAACTTCTTCGGAATGTCTTTCTCCGGTCCCGTCCGCAACGCCGCCGTTTGCGCCGTGCCGGTCTTTCCGGCGATCGTGACCAGCGAAGACTTCGCCCTAGTCGCGGTGCCGACCTTGACGACGTCCGCCAGCGCCTCCTTGATCAGCCGAAACGTCTCCGGCTTGGCCTTGACCTTCCCGTGCGGCACCGCCGGAAGCTCCTGCAGATTGCCGGTAACGCGATCCATCACGGCCTGCACCAGGCGCGGCCGATAGCTCACGCCGTCATTCGCAACCGTCCCGATCATACTGGCCATCTGCAGCGGAGTCACGGTCACATAGCCCTGTCCAATCGCAGCCGAGATGGTTTCGCCAGGCAGCCAGGGTTCATTCTTGGCCCTTTGCTTCCAGGCCGTCGAGGGCATGATGCCGGCCCGCTCGGACGGCAGTTCGATCCCCGTCCCCCGGCCCAACCCGAATTCTTTTCCGTATTCGGCCATCACGTCGATCCCCATCCGCTGACCGACCGTATAGAAGTAGACATCGCACGAATGCACCAACGCCGTGTGGAGATCGACCATCCCGTGCCCGCCGGCTTTCCAATCGTGGTAGAGCCGCTTGCCGAACTGATAGCCGCCGTTGCAACGCACCGTGCTGGACGGCGTCATCGTATTGGTCTCCAACGCCGCAACCGCCATCGGCACCTTGAACGTCGATCCCGGCGGATATTGCCCCTGCGAAGCCCGGTTGTTCAGCGGCCGCCCCTCGTCCTGCACGATTTCAACCCACTGCTTCGGGGTCAACTCGCGCGAGAGGACGTTCGGGTCGAACGCGGGCCGGCTGGCCATGGCGAGGATGTCGCCGTTCGTCGGATCCAGCGCCACGATCGCGCCCGCTTCCTCGCCGAGCAGCGACTCAGCCACCTTCTGCAGCCGGACATCGATCGTCAGATAGAGATCGTTCCCGGCCTGTGGCTTTTCCACGACCACCGCCTTTTTCTCATGCCCCAAGGCGTCCACTTCCACGCTCTTCTGGCCGGCTTGGCCCCGCATGTGCCGGTCGAACGATTTTTCGACGCCATACTGCCCCACGATGCTGCCCTGATGGAGATCCGCAAACTCGGGTTTCTCCAATTGGTCCGAGGAGATCTCCCCGACGTAGCCGAGCAGGTGAGCGGCCGTCACGCCGCCGGGATAATTCCGCTGAGACTCGACCTGGATCATGACACCGGGAAGGTCCAAGCGATGAGATTCGATTACCGTCGCGTCACGCAGCGTCAACCGATCCTTGATCTTCCGGGGAAGCAATTTGCTGCCCTTACCGGCCAGCTTTTTCCGGATCAGCGCGGGATCCAGGCCCAACAGGTCCGTGAGCTTTTGGATCAAGGCTTCGCGGTCCTTGACATCTTCCAAGGTCACGTACAGGGTGAAACTGGGCACATTGTTCGCCAAGAGCACGCCGTGCCGATCGTAGATGAGCCCGCGCGCCGGCTCCAGCAGCACCGACCTCGTACGATTGTTTTCCGACAGGTCCCGATAGTAGGGCCCTTCGCGGATCTGGAGATGCCAGAGGCGCAGGCCCAACAAGGCCACCACCAACAACAGGCCGACGCGCAGCACGACCAGCCGCCGCTGCAGTTCGCTCAGCTCCGCTTCCGGATAGCTCACCGACGCCATGGTGTTCCTACAGCCGGTGATCGAATCGTTCGAAGTTCAGCCGGCTCCATGCCAGCCAATAGAGCATGCCGCCGACGGCCGCGTCGAAACAAGCCTGGGGCAACACGACGGCCCGCAAGGCCCACCATCCATCTTGATCCGCACTGAGGCGCAACGAGGACGCCATGAGCAATCCAGCCAGACAGGAGGCCACGAGCACTCCGCAGACCAGCAACAGCGGGGTGACGTGCGCCACTTGCCTCCCCACCAGGCCGGCCAGCATCCCGACGCCTCCTTTCATCACCATGCTGTAGCCTACGTCTTCCGCGGAAAACAAGCTCATGACCCAACCCAACGCCAGCCCGACCACCAGCCCTTCCAATTCGCCACCCAGCAGCCCGATCAAGCAGACAGCCACGAGGCCGAGGTCCGGCTTGACGTTCCATACGCTCACATGGGGCAGTAGGACGGCTTGGATGGGAACCAGAATGGCGATGAGAAGCGCGTACCAGAACACTTTCATGACTTCGGTTTGCCGGAGCTTTCGCCCAGCCGCTCGCCTTCCGACGGCACATACGGCGATTGGATGATCAGCACTTCTTCTACGCGGTGGGGGTCCACGTCCGGCGTGAGCTCGGCCGACTGGAACAGCGCGCCTTCCTCTTTGTCGATTTTCGTAATGGTCCCGATGGCGAGCCCCCGGGGAAATCCGCCCACCAGCCCGGACGTCACGACCCGGTCGCCGTTCCGCACGTTCGACAAGAGCGGAATATATTTCAGCCGCGCCAGCCCATCCGTCGTGCCTTCGACGATCCCTTCGTCGCGGGTGCGTTGGATCAAGCCGGCGATGGCATTGTTGGGATCCGTCACCAACAGGACCACCGAGGTGGCGGCCGTGACCTTCACGATCCGCCCCACAACGCCCGCCGGCGTGATCACGCCCATGTCGGGTTGAATGCCGTCGGATTCGCCTTTGTTCAAAATGAGCGTGCGATACCAGTTACCGGTGTCGCGGCCGATCACCTGTGCCGCGATCATGGTCGGGGCCGCTTGCGCTTTGAACTCCAGCAACGCCGTGAGCCGCTCGGTGGCCGCCGCCGCTTCCCGCAATTGGCTGTTCTGCCCCTGGAGGTACTCGAGCTCCTTCCGCAGTTGGCGGTTTTCTTCCTCGAGGCCCTGCAAGGCCACATACCCGCTCCAGAGATTGCCGATGCCTTCTTGGACTCCGGCCACCGCGCGCAGCGGCCAGCTCACGAGCCAGCCGATCGGGCCGCCGAGCTGCTGGAACAGGCCTTGGGTTTGGCCGGGCAGGAGGAAGAACCCGAGCAGGAGAATGACCGCGATCGCGAAGGCCAGACGCCTTGCGTTGTAGGGAGCGCGCAAATTGACCATCCACATACGGGATGGACCCTTACCGAAGACTGTTGGCCTGCGACATGACCGACACCTTCCGCAGAAGATCCAGTTCGTCCAAAATCTTTCCGACGCCCAGCACAACGGACGTGAGCGGATCGTCCACGGTGATGATCGGCAAGTTCGTTTCCTCGCGGAACCGCGTATCCATCCCTTTCAGCAGGGAGCCTCCCCCGGTCAACACGATGCCCCGGTCGATAATGTCTCCCGCCAGTTCGGGCGGCGTGTTTTCCAAGGCCACCTTGATCGCATTCACAATGGTACCGATCGGTTCCTGCAGGGCCTCGCGAATTTCCGCGTCATCCACCACCAGCGTGCGGGGAATCCCGGAAATCAAGTCCCGGCCCTTGATCATCATTGTTTTTCGCTCTTCGAACGGGTAGGCCGACCCGATCTCAAATTTGATCCGCTCCGCCATGTGCTCGCCGATGAGCAAATTGTATTTCTTCTTGATGTAATTCATGATGGCTTCGTCCATCCGGTCGCCCGCGACCTTGACGGACTCGCTGTACACGATGCCGCCCAGCGAGATCACCGCGATGTCCGTCGTCCCGCCGCCCACGTCCACCACCATGTTTCCGGAGGGCTCCGTGATCGGCAATCCGGCGCCGATCGCCGCGGCCACCGGCTCTTCGATCAAATACACTTCCCGCGCGCCCGCCAACTCCGCCGAATCGCGCACGGCCCGCTGTTCGACCTGGGTGATGCGCGACGGCACGCCGATGATGATCCTCGGCCGGACGAAGGCGCTGCGGTTGTGCGCTTTGCGGATGAAGTGCTTCAGCATTTGCTCCGCCATCTCGAAGTCCGCGATGACGCCCTCCTTCATGGGGCGGACGGCGACGATGTTACCGGGCGTGCGGCCAAGCATCTTTTTCGCGTCGGCGCCGACAGCCAGCACTTTTTCGCTCTTCTTCTCCACCGCCACGACGGACGGCTCGTTCAGGACAATCCCTTTTCCATGGACATAGACCAGGGTCGTGGCCGTGCCTAAATCGATCGCCAAATCGTTGGAGAACCACCCGAACACGTCTCCCGCGAACCCCACGGCATCTCTCCCTTCGTCTGTGGCCGGGCGCCTCGGCGCCGGACCCGTACGTTTCTGCTAATCAGGGACGGCCAGTTGGCCCGCGTCGAGCACCTGCGTGCGCGCGACTTCGTCGCCCAACCGTCTGCCCTGCTCGTTCCCGATGATCAACAGCCCCTCGAACGCGAGAATGGCGACCGAAACGAGCCATCCGACGTAGGGCACCGCAAAAGCCAGCTGCGCGGCGCCGAACGGCAGATTCCGAATGATGGATTCCCGGAACCCGGCGGGAGCCCGGACATCGACTCGCAGTGTCTGAAGACCGACCAGCCGTTTGCCAATGCTGCGTCCGCCCGCGAATCCGTCTGCTATCAAAATGTAGGCCAGACCGGATAGAAACCCAACCGGAGGAGCCACCTCGTCGGCTGCCACGACGAGAAAGAGATCGATCAACTTGGCGATGAACCGATTCAGGACATGGGCCTTCGGATAAACGGTTCTCTCCAGCGCGGTCGCGGTTGGCCCTTCTCCCGTCAAGCAGTCTCCTTCTAATAGGTGGCAAAGTATAACAAAAGCCGCCATCTTCCACAAACAAAGACCGATCTTCTTCCGTCCGCGCCGCAGGGATGTGAGGAAGCCGCGGAACCCATCGCGACGCGTCCGCCCCGCTCTTTACGGCTGCCACCATGGCCGGCCGCCTATGGCCTGCGCCGATGCGCTTGCCTTCACCGGCGGCGCACAAGTACAATCCGCCACGGAACCCACACACGAGGATGTCATGATCAAAGTCATGCGGAACGCCGCGCACAATTATCCTTGGCTGCTGAAGTCCGTCATGGGCATTCTGGCCGTTGCCTTCGTGATCACGATGGGCTGGTGGGGCTTCGGCGAACAGGCCGGCAACGCCGTGGCGAACGTCGGCGATCTGACCGTCTCGCGGGATGAATTCCGGCGCGCCTACGAAAACATGTACCGGTTTTATAAGGACAAAGTACCCGGTGAATTCAAGGATGAAACGATCAAGCAATTCGTGATCGAACAGCTGGTCGACAATCGCTTATGGTTGATCGCGGCGAAAGACATGGGGATCACCGTGTCGGATGCCGATTTGCGGGAGATGATCGTTCAGATTCCCGATTTTCAAAAGAACGGTGTCTTCGATCCCGACCTATACCAACGCCTGTTGGCCGCGAATCACCTGACGCCCGCGATCTTTGAAGCGGCGCAATACAAGGAAATTCTCGGCAACAAAGCTCGCATGGTCGTCCGCGACTCCGTTGCCCTGACCCCCGCCGAGATCGCCGAAAGCGACACGTTGGCCGCAAGGCAGCCAGACACCGATCCGGCCAAGGCCTCCACCGCGAAAGACCGCGTCTTACAAGACCTGCTGTTCCAAAAACAACAGCGGGCGCTGATGGCCTATCAAGAGGCGCTCAAAGCCAAGATCCCGATCAAAATCCATCGCGAGCTGCTGTAATCACGCGTCGCTCGTCTTTCGTCTCTCGCGAGCAGATCATTTCTGTGCTTCACGTGATCAGCATCGCATCACCGTAGCTGTAAAACCGGTAGCGTTCATGCACGGCCGCGGCATAGGCATTCCGGACGGCGTCGAGGCCCGCGAATGCGGTCACGAGCATGAGCAGTGTCGTGCGCGGCAGATGAAAGTTCGTCATCAACACGTCCACGGCCCGGAAACGATAGCCGGGGGTGATGAAGAGGCGGGTTTCTCCCGACATCGGCACGACGTCTCCGTTCTCGTGCGCTGCCGTTTCCAACGTCCGGACGACCGTGGTGCCGACCGCCACGATCCGCCCGCCTGCCCCTTTGGTCTGCGCGATCGCCTTGGCCGTCTCATCACCGATCTCGAAATACTCTGCGTCCATGCCGTGGTCCTCGATGCGATCGGCCGTGACCGGTTTGAAGGTCCCGGGACCCACATGAAGCGTGACGGTCGCCACGCCGATCGAACGAGCCTGCAGCGCCGCGATCAAGCGCGGTGTGAAGTGCAGGCCGGCGGTTGGCGCCGCGATGGCGCCTTCTTTGTTGGCGAAATAGGTTTGATACCATTCGCGGTCCTCCGGGGATGGCGGACGTTTGATGTAGGGCGGCAGGGGCATGGTCCCCTGTGCTCGCAAAAACTGGGCGAAGGGGACCGGGCTTTCTACGCGGACCTTTGTTCCGGCCGCATCGCGTTGGAGCAGGGTGGCCCGGCCTCCGCCGTCAAAGGTGATCACGTGCCCCACCCGCACACGGCCTTTCACCAGGATCTCCCAGACATCCCCGCCGAGATCCTTGACGAACAGGACCTCGACCTTCCTTCCCGTGGGCTGTTTGACACCGGTGACCCGCGCGGGCATGACTCTCGTATCGTTCACGACCAGGAGGTCTCCCGGCTGAAGCAGCTCGGGCAACTCGAAGACATGCCGATGCGCCATCCCGCCGGTGGCTCGCTCCAGCACCAACAGGCGGGCCTGGTCACGGGGGCTCACCGGCTGCGTGGCCACGAGTGCGGGATCGAAGGGGAAATCGAATGCCGAGAGCTGCATCAGGAGGCGGGAACAGGCGGAGGTTTTGTCAAGGACACGTTCTGGATTTCCGTTCCCGGATAGTAATACCGAAGGATGCTGGAAAACGAGTACCCCAGCTCGGCCAGTTCCTTGGCGCCCCACTGACACAGTCCGACCGCATGGCCGGCGCCGTAGCCGGTCAGGACGACGTCCTGGCCGATGGACTCGATCGTAAACTGGGTGCTGGGAACGACGGTATAGCCCACCGCCTTGCGCAGATCTTCTCCACGCAGGATGAGCTCGCCTTTTGAGTGGAGAATGCGCAGCGTCGCGACGCGTCCGGCCCGGCTGTAGGCGAGCGGCGTCAAGGTCGCGATCGTCCCCACGGAGAATCCTTGCGCCCGCAAATTCTTCTCGAGCGTGTCGATCTTAAACGAGGCCTTCCACTGATAGTACGGCGACTCGATATCAAACGGACATTCGACGCCTTTCAAATACGGCAAGTCCTTCGACCAGACCACCACGGCATCTTCCGTGATGCCGGCGGCGGTCGACGAAAACGCCGCATAGATCGGCGCGTTCTGATACGTCACGACCAATCCTCTGGTGGACTCGACGGCTTCCACTACGCGGGCATCCATGCCGTGGCGTCCGCGATAGACCTGGTCCTGGATGCTGGCCGCCACGTCGTAATCGCGCGCGGTGCTCAGCATATGCTGGTACAGCGCGTAGGTCCTCGCCGCGACCGCCTGGACTTTGAGCATTTCCGGGTGCCAGGCGGAATTGACCTCGGCCGGCACCACGCCTTTCACGTACTCCTCCAGATCCACCTGGTTGATGACGAGCAGGCCTTTCCCGCGCCGCACGAGTTGGACCAGCCCGCTCACTTGAAGGGCTGATTTCTCATCCATCCATGGGGCGCCGGCGCCCTGGCCGTTCCCATTCGCGCGCGGGAGCAGCAGCTTCAGATCGTCGTCACCGGCTCGGAGCGTGAGCCGCTCTCCCGTCACGCGCACCCCGTTCACCAGCAGAATCGGACCACGCACTTCGACCCGAAGCGCGGAACGGAAGGCCAGCGCCCGATCCTGGTCATCGGTCGCCCAGACGGTGTGGTCGGCGCGCACCTCCAGCCGCTGGACGTCGGACGCCAGCAACACGCGGATCGATTGGGCTGCTTCAGCAGGAACACACCACGCGGCTGTCGCCAGCGCACCGGCGAGCATGTATCGAACCATCATCGGCGGAAGAACCATCCTAAGACATAGAATAGCAGACTGAGGAGGACACTGAGGACGAGGCTGGTCGCGATGGGGAAATAGACGCTGACGTTGTCGCGCCTATAGGAAATATCGCCGGGGAGCCGGCCGAGCCATCCGAACAGCCCTCCGAGGCCGGGGAAGCGATCGGCTGCCATCAGCAAGAGCCCGAGCAAAACGATCCCCGCTCCGATCCCAATCAATACCTTCCCGATTGGAGTCCATTCGGGCATGACGGCTTCCAATAGATCGCTTGCAGGCCGTATCAGCTGAAGAAACAGCGGCTCCGGCTACCCCCTGATCAGACATTCGGCGATCTGCACCGCGTTCAGCGCGGCGCCCTTGCGCAGATTGTCGCAGACGACCCACAGGTTGAGCCCGTTGGGGACCGACTCATCTTTCCGAATACGGCCGACGTACACCTCGTCTTTCCCGGTCGCGTCCAGCGGCATGGGATACAATTTCTTGGCCGGGTCATCATACACGATGACGCCGGGCATCGCCGCGAGCGCAGCGCGCGCGTCGTTGGGTTTGAGCGGCCGTTCTAATTCGACGTTGATCGCTTCCGAGTGACAGCGCAACACCGGGACGCGCACGGTGGTTGCCGTGAGACGCAGGGCGGGCGCTCCCAGGATTTTCCTGGTCTCGCGCGCGATCTTGACCTCTTCGGAACAGTCACCGCCTTCATTGAAGGACCCGATGTGCGGGAGCAAATTGAACGCGATCTGATAGGGGTACACCTCGACCTTCGGATCGCGGAATGCCAGGAGATCCTTGGTTTGCGTCATCAGTTCGTCCATCGCCGCGGCGCCGGTGCCGGAGACGGACTGAAACGTCGTGACGACCACGCGCTTCACCCCCACGGCATCGTGCAGCGGCTTCAGCGCCATGACCAGCGGCGTCGTGGTGCAATTGGGAATCGCGACGATGCCCCGAGGCATGGTGGCCAGGGCATCGGCATTGACTTCGGGCACCACCAACGGTACCTCCGGGTCCATCCGAAAGACGCCGCTGTCGTCGATGACCACGACGCCGGCCGCGCCGAGCCGTTGGCCATAGTCGCGGCTGATCTCGTCTGTCGCTGAAATCAGGGCGATATCGACGCCGGCAAACGACGACTCGGGCGTCAGCTCCTCGACCTTCCATTCCTTGTCCTGACAGGTCATCACGTCGCCGGCCGAACGTTTTGAGGCGAAGAGCCGGAGGCCGCTCAACGGAAATTTCCGCTCCTCGAGAATCTCCAGGGTTTCTTTGCCCACGGCGCCGGTGGCACCGAGAATCGCGACGGTGTAGGCGGATTTCTGGTTCAGCATCGTAATGGTTCCTACTCCAACGATACGCGACGGATCCGATGGTTGAACGTATCTGCGACCAGCAGCACCCCGTCCCGCTCGGCCGCGATGCCGAAGGGATAACTGAGACTCGCCGCCATCGCCGACCCTCCATCCCCGCCGTAGGAGGCGGCACCGGAGCCCGCCAGGCGGAAGATGACCCTCTGTTCCGGATCCCACCACCGGATGAGATGGCTGTCGGAATCCGTCACGTACACGCGACCCTGTGAATCGACACAGACTCCGGACGGCCGAGACAGACTGGTGGAGGGGGGCTCCGATGGCGATTGAAACCGGTATTCGCCGCCATCGCCGACGATCGTCCGCATGACGCCGGACGACAGATCGACGGCCCTGATTCGGCCATTGAACGTATCCGCGATATACAAGCTTCCCTCTCGCACGGCGAGTCCGCTCGGCCCGGCCAGACTGGCGTTGATCGCCGGAACTCCGTCACCATCGTACGTGGCCGAGCCCGTTCCGGCATACGTCGTGATCACCCCGGTGGCCAGATCCACGACTCTGACTCGGTTGTTGCTTTGATCCGCGATAAACAGCCGGCCTCGACCATCCAGCGCCAGCGCAGCCGGTTCATTGAGCGCGGCCTGGTCCGCCGGGCCGCTGTCACCGGAAAAGCGCGCCAGCCCCGTACCGGCCAGCGTGGTGATGATCCCCGTTCTTCCGTCCACTCGGCGGACGCGATGGTTCATCTGGTCGGCGATAAACAAGGTGCCCTGTTCATCGACGGCTACAGCGGTGGGAAAGTTGAGGCGCGCCTGTCGGGCCGGGCCGTCGTCGCCGCCGAACCGCCGCTGAACCGCCGCGCCGTTGATGAGATATCGCACGGTCCCGCTGAGATCGGCTTGCTGACGATATTTCTGCGTCGTGTCCTGCGTCACATCGGCAAACGGATCCTCCTCCGCCGGTGCGCCCGCTTCGGACGTTCCCCGGAGAGGCGGCGCCTGGTCGTCCACCGCTCCGGCGACGGTGGTCATGACGCCGGTGCACCGGTCAATTTTTCGGATCACATGGTTTTCGGAATCCGCGATATACACATGGCCATGCGCATCGACGGCCAACCCCTTCGGCTCGTTTAACAAGGCCTGCCCGGCCGGTCCTCCATCACCGGCGTAGCCGGGTTCGCCAAGACCCGCCAGCGTCGTGATGGTCCAAGCTCGAAGTGCGGTCGCCATGGCCGACTCACAGGTCAGTTCAGGTTGCGCAGAATCGCGTCGCCCATTTCCGTGGTCCCGACAACCCGGGCACCAGGACTCTGAATATCCCTGGTCCGATACCCCAGATCCAACGTCTTGACGATGGCCTGCTCGACAGCTTCGGCTTCTTTGTCCAGTTGAAACGCATACGACAGCATCATCGCCGCCGAGGCAATCGTCGCGATCGGATTGGCGATATTCTTGCCCGCGATGTCCGGCGCGCTGCCGTGAATGGGCTCGAAGAGACCCACCTTGGCCCCGATGCTGGCCGAGGGCAGCATGCCGATCGATCCGGTCAACATGGCCGCCTCGTCGCTCAGAATGTCGCCGAACATGTTGTTACAGAGCAGCACGTCGAATTGCCGCGGATTCCGGACAAGCTGCATTGCCGCGTTGTCCACATAGATGTGGCTCAATTCGACATCGGGATAGCCTTTGTGCACGTCGATCACGACCTTGCGCCAGAGCTCCGAGGATTCGAGCACGTTTGCCTTATCGACAGACGTCACTTTCTTGCGGCGTTTGCGCGCCGCCTCGAACGCCACCTTCGCGATGCGCCGGACCTCTTCCGTCGTATAGACTTCGGTGTTGACGCCGCGCTCCTCGCCATTGGGCAACTTTTCGATGCCTTTCGGTTTGCCGAAATAGATGCCGCCGGTCAATTCGCGCACGACGAGGATGTCGATGCCCTCCACCACCTCGCGTTTCAACGTCGACGCATCGACCAAATTCGCGTACAGCTTGGCCGGCCGCAGATTCGCATAGAGCCCCAACGCCTCCCGGATGCCGAGCAGCGCCCGTTCTGGGCGGAGACTGTAGTCCAAACCTTCCCACTTCGGCCCGCCGACGGCGCCGAGCAGCACCGCGTCGCTCTGCTTGGCCAAGGTCAAGGTCTCTTGAGGCAGCGGCACGCCGACTTTGTCGATGGCCTGTCCGCCGATATCCCCCGGGACGAACTCGAAGGTATGGTGATACTTCTGTGCGACGGCTTTCAAAACTTTCACTGCCTCCGGCACGATCTCACGCCCCACGCCATCGCCGGCCAATACCGCGATCTTCGCGTTCACGTCACGTCTCTCCTTCCGTCACCCGATCAGCCGTTATTCCAACACGGACTCATCGTCCATTCGCCAGGCCGGATCGACCAGACACAGGAATTCCACGTCGCTGCTTCCGGTATTCTCCAATGACTGCCTCGCGCCGGGCGGCACATAGACCATCGACCCGGCTGTCACGGCACAGCGTTCCTCTTCAATGCTGAACGTGCCCTCTCCCGCCAAAAAATAATAGACTTCGGACGAGGCCAGAACGTGCCACTTCGATCGGCGGCCGGCCGCCAGTGTGCCATGCGCCAGGCTGTACCCGAGCTTGACGGCCTGCTTCGCCGGATGGAGCAGCTCACGCAGGATGGTATGATCTCCGGCCAAAAACTCCTGGCACTCTGCCAACGTTCGCTTCAGCATACCGCGCGTCGATGAGATCAGGAACCATGTGCGCTCAGCGCCCTGCGGGGTCGTTCCGACAAATGGTTCCCGACCTCAGCCAAAGGAGGGCACTCTAGCTTGGCCTCACGGATCAAATCAAGCGCACCTTCTGCTCACCTTCCGCCTGTTTGGACGCCATGTAGGCCAGGCGATTCAAGGCGTTGAGATAGGCCCGGGCGGCCGCCGTGATGATGTCCGTATCGGCGCCGTGGCCGGACACGGTCCTGCCGTTCTCCTCGAGCCGCACCGAGACTTCCCCCTGCGCGTCGGTCCCGCTGGTAATGGCGTTGACGCCGAACATCAGCAGCTTGCTCTTGGTCTGCGTCATGGCGGCGATCGTGCGGTAGATCGCGTCCACCGGCCCATCGCCCGACCCGGACTGTTTCACCGCCTTGCCGTCGATCTCCAACTCGACGGTGGCCGTGGGAATCCGGTCGGTTCCGCTCTCGACGTGGAAGGACTTCAGCACGATGCGCTCGGACATCTTGGCCAGCTCTTCCGATACGATGACCTCGAGGTCCTCTTCATAGATCTCTTTCTTCTGGTCGGCCAGCCTCTTGAACCGCTCGAACGCGTGGTTGAGCTCTTCATCGGTGAGCTGGTAGCCGAGCTCCTCCAGGCGCTGACGGAACGCATGCCGGCCCGACAGCTTCCCCATCACCATCTTGCTCTCGACCAAGCCGATGGATTCCGGCCGCATGATCTCGTAGGTCGTCTTGTCCTTCAGCAGCCCGTCCTGATGGATCCCCGACGTGTGGGCGAACGCGTTGGCGCCCACGATCGCCTTGTTGGGCTGCACCACCATGCCGGTGATCTTGCTGACCAGCCGGCTCGTCTTGGCGATCTCCTCGGTCCGCACGCGCGTATCCGCTTGATAGAAATCCTTCCTCGTGCGCAGCCCCATCACGATTTCTTCCAGCGACGTGTTGCCCGCCCGCTCGCCGATGCCGTTGATCGTGCATTCCACCTGCCCCGCGCCGTTGATCACCGCGGCCAGGCTGTTCGCCACGGCCAACCCCAAATCGTTGTGGCAATGGACAGAGATCACCGCGTCCTTGGCATTGGGCACCTTTTCGCAGATTCCTTTGATGAGCGCCCCGAACTCCTGCGGCACGGCATAGCCGACGGTGTCCGGAATATTGACCGTGCCGGCCCCGGCGGCAATCACCGCCTCGATGACCTCGTACAGGAAGGCGGGATCCGATCGGCTGGCGTCCATCGGCGAAAACTCCACGTCAGTCACGTAGCCGCGCGCCCGCTGCACCATTTCGACGGCGCGTTTCTTCGCCTCCTCCCGCGTCATGCGGAACTGATGCTTCAGATGAATGTCCGACGTCGAGAGAAAGGTATGGATGCGGACCTTCGGCGCCCCTTTCAACGCCTCCCACGCCCGATCGATATCCTCCGGGCGCGCCCGCGCCAAGCTGCAGATGGTCGGCCCTTCCACTTCTTGGGCGATCCGCCGCACCGCCTCGAAATCACCCGGCGAACTGTACGCGAACCCCGCTTCGATGATGTCCACCCCGAGCCGGGCCAGTTGCTTGGCGATCATGACCTTCTCTTCCACGTTCATACTCGCGCCCGGCGACTGCTCGCCGTCGCGCAAGGTGGTATCGAAAATCCGAATCGTGCGCGTCATGTCATCACCTCTTTTTCTTGTCGACGCAGGCTGCTCAAAATGGCCGACCAGCGAGGCCGCCGAGCCTCATGATCTTCTTTAAGATCGCTCAAAATGTTCTTCCAGCAAGGCCGCTTCTTTCTCACCCGCCCATCCCCGAGCTGCTAACGCAGCTCTCTCCCGGAGGGGGACGTTGAGGATTCGCGCAAGCCGAGAACAAAGCTGGCGGCCATTTTCAGCGATCTCCACAAAAACAAAAGCCTCCGTCCCATTGCGCAGGGACGGAGGCTTTGATCAAACGCTCCGTGGTACCACCCTGTTTCGGTGCTGAACGACTTCCGTCATTCACCACCCTTCATTGGCCCGTTCACGGGGGCGAGGCGGAATCCCCTACTCACCGTTCAGGGATTCGGCTCAGAGGCGAGTTCGGCGGGACATAGGCTGGTTCGCACCACCCACCAGCTCTCTCGGACCATATCGTCCGCCTACTACTCCTCGTCACAGCCGTTCGAACTTCGATTCCACGACGGGCGGCTCGGCCTTAGCCGCGCCTTTCTTCCCGAACGGGCGCACCATTAACCAGAACACCCGTTCCACCGGACCCAGCAGAGCATAGCCGGCGAAGACTATAAATAACATAACTTGCGGCCACGCCGCCACCAGCATCAGGGCCAGGATGCCCCACACGAGATAGGTGATCTGCTGCCGGCCTTTGAACTTCAAATCCTTAAAGCTGCGGTATTTGATCGTGCTCACCATTAAAAAGGACAAGGTGAGCGTGATGATCAGGACGAGCAGCGGCTTCACTTCGCCGCCCATGCGGACGATGTGATGATCGAACACCACCAAGGACGCGATGACCCCGGCCGCCGCCGGAATAGCCAGTCCGGTGAAATACTTGCCGTCGGAGACCGAGGCCGTCGCGTTGAACCGCGCCAGCCGCACGGCCCCCATCGCCACGTACGCGAACATGACAGCAATCCCAAAGGTTCCTTGCCCGCTCAACGCCCAGGAATAGATCAACAGCCCTGGCGCGACGCCGAAGGACACGACATCGGAAAGCGAGTCATACTCCAGACCAAAGTGGCTGGTGCTGTTGGTCAGCCTCGCCGATTTGCCGTCCAGCACGTCAAAGATCATGGCCACCAAGATGGCGATCGCAGCGGCCATGTAGTTGGCGTTGAAGACCGACAGGATCGCGAAGACGCCGCAAAACAAGTTGCCGGTCGTGAACAGATTGGGAATCAGATGCATCGCCGCCCTGCGGCGTTTGCCGTCTTTGGCGAAGGCGTGACGCAAACCGGTCGTTTTCATCGGAGTTCTCCCAGAATGGTTTCGCCCCCCTTGACCCGATCGCCCACCGCCACCTTAATCATTGTCCCGAGCGGCACAAAGGTGTCCATCCGAGACCCGAACCGAATCAATCCAAACCGCTCCCCCCGTTGCACCCGATCGCCGGCGCGGACCCAGCAAACGATGCGGCGCGCGATCAATCCCGCTACCTGCACGCACAGAATTTTCACCCCGGAAGGGGTCAGCAGCATCAGCGCGTTCTGCTCATTCCTGACGGTCGCATCCGGCCGGCTCGCGACCAAGAATAATCCCGGCTGATAATGCACGTCCTGCACCGTGCCTGCGCACGGAATGCGGTTGATGTGGACATCGAAGACGTTCAGGAAGATCGTCAGCCGGATGCTCCGGTCCTTGAGAAAGCGCGGCTCGAACTCTTCCTCGATCGCGATGACTTTCCCATCACCGGGCGCGACGACGAGATTCGGGCCTTGCGGGATCGTCCGGGCCGGATTTCTGAAGAACCAGCCGACAAACACGGTGAGCAGCGCCGCCCCCACCGCCACCGCCGTCCAGCCCAACCCTGCTGCCAACAGTGTACCGCCGGCGGCGATCCCGATGAAAGGAAATCCTTCTTTGGCGAACGGGATGCCGACGGCGCGGTCTGCCACAGATTCCGGTCCTCCTAGTTTTTGGTCTTGTCGACCAACTGGTCCTTCTTGAGCCACGGCATCATCGCGCGCAGCTTGGCCCCGACGGCCTCGATGGGATGGGCTTCACCTTTGGCCAATAACGCATTATAGACCGGGCGATTGGCTTGATTCTCGAGGACCCATTCTTTGGCAAACTGGCCGGTCTGAATCTCGGTGAGGATCTTCTTCATCTCCTGCTTGGTCTGCTCCGTCACCACGCGAGGCCCTCTCGTCACGTCGCCGTACTTCGCCGTGGTGCTGATGGAATAGCGCATGTTGGCGATGCCACCCTGGTAGATCAGATCAACGATCAGCTTCACCTCGTGCAAACATTCGAAATAGGCCATCTCCGGTGAATACCCCGCTTCCACCAGCGTCTCGTACCCGGCCTGGATGAGCGACGTCAGGCCGCCGCACAGCACCGCCTGCTCCCCGAACAGATCGGTTTCGGTCTCCTCGCGGAAGGTGGTTTCGATCACGCCGGCCCGTCCCCCGCCGATCGCACTGGCATAGGCGAGCCCCACTTGCCGCGTCTGGCCGCCAGGATCCTGGTGGATCGCCAACAAACAGGGCACTCCGCTGCCCTTCGTGTATTCCGAGCGGACGAGGTGCCCTGGTCCTTTGGGTGCCACCATGAACACGTTGATCGAGGCCGGCGGCACGATTTGCCCGAAATGGATGTTGAACCCGTGTCCGAACGCCACATAGGAGCCCGGCTTCAGATTCGGCGCAATGTCCTGCCGATAGATGGCCGCCTGCGCTTCATCGGGAGCCAGGATCATCACGACATCCGAGGCCTTGACGGCGTCGGCCACCGGCATGACCTTGAGCCCGCTCTGCTCCGCCTTTTTCCAGGACGCACCTTCACGCAGGCCGACGACCACGCTGACTCCGCTTTCCTTCATGTTGAGCGCGTGGGCATGGCCTTGGCTGCCGTAGCCGATCACGGCCACTTTTTTGCTGCGGATGTGCTGAATATCGGCGTCCTTGTCGTAATAGATCTTCATGCGTGCTCCTTTATGGGTTCTTGCCGGAGACGGCGACGTCATGCCGTGTCGGCGGGAGACTATTCGCGAGCGACTCGTTTGCCCTGCACGACGGCCGGCCGCACCGGCTCCCGAGCCACCGCGACACGTCCCGTCCGCACCAGTTCTTTGATGCCGAGCGGCTGCAGCAGGTTGATGATGGCTTCGATCTTTTTCGGATCGCCGGAGACCTCGATCGTGTAGGTCCCGGGCGTCGAATCGATCACGTTGGCCCGGAAGATGTCCACGATCCGCAGGGCCTCCGCCCGGTCCTCCGGCTTCGTGTGGACCTTGATCAACGCGGTCTCGCGCGAGACGAATTCCGTTTCGTTGAGATCGACGACCTTGATGACGTCGATCAATTTGTTCAGTTGCTTGATGATCTGTTCGATGATCCGCTCGTCGCCGGAGGTCACGATGGTCATCTGCGACATCGACGGATCGAGCGTCGGCGCCACCGACAGGCTCTCGATGTTGAAGCCCCGGCCGCTGAACAGGCCGGCCACGCGCGACAGCACGCCGAACTTGTTTTCCACCGTCACGGAAATGATGTGTTCCATATCAAACCAATGCTGATAGCTGATAGCCGACAGCGGTCAGCTATGCCGTCAGCACCGTGTCCTTGTCCTCGGGCGTCACTTTGGCGGCGCCCGTCTGTTTCTTCTTGAGCTCCGGCGGATCTTCCAAAATCATTTCATGGTTGCACCCGCCCGCCGGGATCATCGGATAGCAGTTCTCGAACGGATAGGTCGGCACGTCCACGATCACCGGTTTGTCGACCGCGATGGCCTCTTTCAGAACACCGTCGAGATCGGCCACCTTGTTCGCGCGCAACCCGACCGCGCCGTAGGCTTCGGCCAGCTTGACGAAATCGGGCGTCGTATCCAAATAGCTCGAGGCATAGCGGCCTTCATAGAACAAGTCCTGCCACTGGCGGACCATGCCATGGAAGCGATTGTTGAGGATGACGACTTTCACCGGCAGTTTGCTGACGACCGCGGTGGCCATCTCCTGCATATTCATCTGAATGCTGCCGTCGCCGGCGATGCAGAGCACCAGCCGTCCGGGAAACGCCGCCTGCGCCCCCATGGCAGCCGGAAGCCCGAACCCCATGGTGCCGAGGCCACCCGACGTGAGCCACCGGTTCGGTTTGGCCAACTTGAAGTATTGCGCCGCCCACATCTGATGCTGCCCGACGTCGGTGGACACGATGGGATCGCGGTCCTTCGTGAGCTCATACAGCCGCTTGACGACATGCTGCGGTTTGATGGGCCCATCGGGCTCCTGTTGGTAGGAGAGCGGGTGGGCGCGTTCCCACTCGCGAATCTGGTCCCACCACGGCTTCCGCAGGTCTTTTTGTTCCCCGTTCACCGTGGCGCGGAGAAGCTGGTTCAGTTCGCGCAACACGGTCTTGCAGTCGCCGACGATGGGAATATCGACATGGATATTCTTCCGAATCGACGTAGGATCGATGTCGACGTGAATGATCTTGGCGTGCGGGCAAAACTCCGACACCTTGCCCGTCACGCGGTCGTCGAAGCGCGCGCCGATCGCGATCACGAGATCGGAATAGTGCATGGCCATGTTGGCCTGATAGGTGCCGTGCATCCCCAGCATGCCGAGCGAGAGCGGGTGTTCGCCGGGGAACGCGCCCAACGCCATCAGGGTCATGTCCACCGGAATCTGGGTCATCTCCGCCAGTTCGAGCAATTCCGCCGACGCGCCCGAGAAAATCACCCCGCCGCCGACATAGAGGATCGGCTTCTTGGCCTTCATGATGGCTTCGGCCGCCTGCTTGATCTGCCACTTGTTGCCCTCGTAGGTCGGATTGTAGCCGCGGATGGAGACGGAGTTGGGATAGACGAACTCCGCCTTGTTCATCGACACATCCTTCGGAATATCGACCAACACGGGGCCGGGCCGTCCCGTCGTCGCAATATAGAACGCTTCCTTGATCGTGGCGGCCAGATCGTTCACGTCCTTGACCAGGAAATTATATTTCGTGCAGGGGCGGCTGAGCCCGACGTTGTCGGCTTCCTGAAATGCGTCGTTGCCGATCAAGCTCGTCGGCACTTGTCCGCTGATGCAGACCAACGGCACCGAATCCATATAGGCGTCGGCCAGCGCCGTGATGACGTTCGTCATCCCGGGGCCGGAGGTGACCAGCGCGACGCCCGCCTTGCCCGTCGCTTTCGCATAGCCCTCGGCCATGTGGCCGGCACCCTGCTCATGGCGAGTGAGAATGACTTGAATATCAGACTGTTGATGCAGAATGTCGAAGATCTTGAGCACGACGCCGCCGGGCAGGGCGAAGATCGTTTTCACGCCTTCCCGTTTCAAACATTCTACCAAGATTTCGGAGCCGTTCAGCTTCATATCCAACCTCCCTCCCGGTCTACCGGCGCATGCCCAGCAGAGGGAAACACGTGGGCCCTCAAATGACGCAGATACCTCACCCACTCACAAGGTTCTGAATTTCAAAGGGAAAGGGTTGGGCGATCCTACCATCACCACTGCCGAGCGTCAATAGCGCCGGGCGCGACAACACGTGACAAGGACGCTGCAGGTCGAAGAGGTCGCAGGGAGGATAAGTGCGGGTGCGAAGACCTATAAGCCGGATTCTGTCCTGCGGCGACTTGCGTCCCCGCATGGATGATCATTTCTCTGGGACTCGAGTTGCCTCGAGCCTCGAGCGACCTACCCGAAGACCGCGGCCGGGCCAGCCGTTCTCCCGGCTCTCGCGAACCGGCAGGTGTCTTCCTATTTGGCCTTGCACCGGGCGACGCTTACCGTGCCGGCGATGTCACCACCGCCGCGGTGGGCTCTTACCCCGCCGTTTCACCCTTGCCTGATCCGCGGCAACCAGATGGGATCCCGTTGCCTTGGCCATCGGCGGTTTGTTTTCTGTGGTGCTGGTGTCGGATTGCTCCGCCTGGGAGTTACCCAGCGCCCTGCCCCTGGAGTCCGGACTTTCCTCTCGGTCCACAAAAGGATCGAGCGATCATCCGGTCTTCGCACCCGCAAGGCCTAGTATAAGGATTGGCCGAGGGCCTGACAAGCCGGCGTCCCGCGCTAGCGACCGCCCACCGGCGGAAGGTCGGCGGCTGGAACCGGCGTTCTCGACTGATACAGGGCCAGCGCCTCCGGCATCCATTTCTTGAGCTGCTGAATCCGCGTATCGTGCCCCGGATGTGTGGAGAGGAATTCGGATGGTCCGCCGCCGCCGGAGAGTTGCTCCATCCGCTCCCACAAATGCACCGACTCGCGGGGATCGTAGCCGGCGTCGGCCGCCAAGAGAATCCCGATATAATCGGCCTCCGACTCGTGCGATCGGCTGAAGGGCAACAGCACCCCGACTTGAGCGCCGGCGCCTAATGCCGCCATGGCCGCCTGGCTCAACAAGGGACTGCTGCCGCTGGCCCCGATCGCCGCCCCCGCCACCTGCAATGCGGCGTTCGTGAGCTGCCCCTGACTCATCCGTTCGGCCCCATGCCGGGCCAGCGCATGGACCACTTCATGGCCCATCACGGCGGCCAGGCCCGCTTCCGTCTTCGCCACCGGGAAAATGCCGGTGTACACGGCGATCTTTCCCCCCGGTAGCGCGAACGCATTCATGGTCTTGTCGTCCTTGATCACCGTCACTTCCCACTGAAACTGCTTGGCCATCTCGGCATACTTGGAGCGCTTGGCCGCCTCGATGATCCGGGCCGCCACCCGCTTCACCGGCTCGGTCTCCCGCGGATCCTGCGACAGACGAACTTTGGGATCGCTTTTGACTTGGTTATAGGCCTGCGCGCCGAGATCCATCTCTTGAGCCACCGACGTCATCAGCAATTGGCGGCGGCCAGTATAGGGATTGGTCTCGCACGCCGTCATCGTGGCGGCGATCATCACCACGCTGAGCACTGCCGCGATGCCCCGATGTTGCCGCTCGACGCTTCTCATACGCCCTCCGTCCCATCCGACGTTTAATTGACCGCCCCCCTTCGATTCGGTAGATTACCGCGCCTCCTCGCTCTTTACTAGAAGGACTCAGGGTGACGCCGGCGGGACAACATCTGGAGCGCATCGGGATCGACGAATCGGGCAAAGGCGATTACTTCGGCCCGCTGGTCGTCGCCGCGGTCTTCGTGGATGCCACGACCCAGGGCGAGTTGGCGCTGATGCAGGTGCGCGACAGCAAGAAAATCTCCGACGGCCGGATTCTGGAATTGGCGCCGGACATCAAAACCATCTGCCCGCACAGCGTCATCGCGATCGGGCCGGCGAAATACAACGAGCTCTACGCCAAGATTCGGAATTTGAACCGCCTGCTGGCCTGGGGCCATGCCAAGGCGCTGGAAAATCTGTTGGAGCGCGTGCCCTGCGAACGGGCGATCTCCGATCAATTCGGGGACGAGCGGCTCATCCTGAACGCGCTCCAAGAGAAGGGCCGAAAAATCGTCCTTGAGCAACGCACCAAGGCGGAAGCGGACCTGGCGGTCGCCGCCGCGTCGATCCTCGCACGGGCGGAGTTCCTGATCCGGCTGAAACGATTGTCGGAGGAAGTCGGCACCGCGCTGCCCAAGGGCGCCTCGCCGGCCGTGGAACTGGCCGCCCGCATGGTGATCAAGAAGCACGGGCGGGACCGGCTCGCGTCTGTCGCTAAACTGCACTTCAAAACGACCCAGGCCGTGCTCAACGAAGCGTCAGCGCCGACGTAGCGGCGTTCGCCGTCGCGACACGTGGATTACGGCAGCTTCGGGACGGTGACCTTCAGCGGTTCGCCCGTCAATGCCTTGAGAAAGGCGAGCAGATCCGCCTTTTCTTCCGCCGTCAAATTGAGCGGCTTCATGAGCGGGCTCAGATTCGGAGTGGCGCCCCCGCCGGCGTTCTTGAAGTCGATGACTTCTTCGAGCGTCTTGAACACGCCGTCGTGCATGTACGGCGCTGTCTCGACGATGCTCCGCAGCGTCGGTGTCTTAAAGGCGCCCTTGTCCCGTTCCAAGCGGGACACCACAAACCGACCCAAGTCTTCCTTGAGGGGGCCGACTTGCGGCACCCCGAGGTTGTGAAATTGGTTGTCGGTGAAATTGGGCCCGTTGTGGCACAGCACGCAGCGCGCTTTCCCCTTGAACAGCGCCATGCCGCGCACCGCGGCCTCATCCATGGCCTTCTGATCTCCCAATACATATTTGTCGAAAGCACTGTTCTGCGACACGATGGTCCGTTCAAACGCCGCGATGGCCTCGGCGATATGCTGCAGGCTGGCGCCCCCGCCGAAGATCAACTGGAACTGTTTTTGGTAGCCGGGAATCTTGGCGATCTTCGGCACGACCGTTTCATGCTTCTCGGCCATCTCGATCGGATTGTGGATGGGGCCGATGGCTTGTTCTTCGAGCGATCCGGCCCGGCCGTCCCAAAATTGCAGTGGAAGAAAGCCGGTATTGTAAACGGTCGGGGCTTGACGGCCGCCGGCCGTCCCAAAGGCACCGATCGAAAATTGCCGCGCGTCGGCGAAGCCCGTTCCGGGGTTGTGACAAAAGGCGCAGGAGACGGAATTGTTTTTCGAGAGTCGCGTATCGAAGTACAGTTGCCGTCCCAATTCAACCTTTTGAAGATAGCCGAGATTGGTGGGCGGCGTAGGCACATAGGCCGGCAGCGGTGCGATGTCGGGTACGGTCATGCCGTCGATGGTGATTATGCCCGACCCGCTGTCGGCGGCATACAGAAGTGACGGTGACAGTGCCGTCAGCAATCCCGAACACAACAGGCCCGCGGCCATATATCGCCTCATATCAGCCCTCCTCTCCTTTCGTGTCGGTTGGCGCCGGTACTCTCGAACGGCTGCGTCAGAGCGTCTCCCCCATCTCAAGATCGGCCGGCTTGGCCGGGCTTCCGGACGCCCCCTCGACCGGCGCTTCCCCATCCCAATAAAGGATGCGGCGGCAGTACGGACAGAGATGGAGATCGTCGGAGCGTTTCACCTGCGCAATCAGTTGCGGGGGAATCTGGAGGCGGCACCCCTGACAGATGCCGTTCCGCACGGCGGCGAGAGCCTGATCCCTTCTGGCGGCCTTGATCTGCGTATAGCGGTCCAGCAACCCCTTGTCGACCCGAGACGCCGCCTCTCGATGCTGCGCTTCTAGCTGAGCCAGTTCGGCCGCGAGCGCCCGCTCCTCCTCCTCGATCGCCTGCTTGTCCCGGATGAACGCTTCCTCCAGTGCCTTGGCCCGCTCCTGAGCCTCTTTGGCGGTCCGCTGCAGCTCGTCGATTTTTTCCATGCAGATCAGGATTTTTTCTTCGAAATCCCCGCGCTTCTTGTTCGCCAGCTCGATCTCGAAGAGATGGGCCTGGTACTCTTTGTTGGTCTTCAGCTCGGACAGGCGCGACCGCATCTTGTCGGTCTGCGCCTCGTGCGCTTCGAGATCCTTCTCGTACGACCGCCGTTCCTTGACCAAGGCCTCCATGGCGGCGGCGGTGTCTTTGACCACCTGCGCGGCCGCTCGCAGCGGCGCTTCAGCGGCGTACAGACGATCGGGGATTTTCCGGCGGAACTCGGTGATCTCCAGGATGCGGAGATCGACCTTCTGCAATTCGACGAGAGGAGTCAGTTTGAGGTTCAACGGACCCTTTCCGATTGCGGCACGTCATCCGGCGGCTGATACGAACGCCGCGGCCTGGTGGGCCCACTAGGACTCGAACCTAGGACCAGCTGATTATGAGTCAGCCGCTCTAACCACCTGAGCTATGGGCCCTATCCGGCAAGCGAACGGTCGTACCGACTCTTTTCTTTTGCAAGACTCAACGGCGTTCGCCGAACGGGGCTTCCCGCCACGGTCTGGCTTCAAAGAATTCTAGGTCGCGCTCGGATTCGGAGTCAAATCGGCCTTCTACAAGCTTTCCACGAAACTTCTCAGCTTTTTGCTGCGACTCGGATGCCGCAATTTCCGCAACGCTTTGGCTTCGATCTGCCTGATCCGTTCGCGTGTGACCTCGAAGTCCTGCCCCACTTCTTCGAGCGTGTGGTCGGTGGCCTCGCCGATCCCGAATCGTTTGCGCAGGACTTTTTCCTCCCGCGGCGTCAAGGTCTCCAGCGCGCTGTTGATCTGCCGCTGTAAGTCGTACCGGATCGCGGCCTCCAGGGGGGAAAC
>CAZXRB010000046.1:0-28421 GCA_964642845.1 uncultured Nitrospira sp. | reverse complement strand
ACCCCGGTTTTTCCGCAGCCTGCTAGAGGGGCAATTGAGTCGCCTCCCCGCTCCATCACTCCTGATTACTCCTGATTCCGCCTTGACTTAGCGCACTTCCGAAGGCTACTCTACCCCACTTTTTGGCCCCTTCCGGACGGGTAAGGTCCACCCGTCTCGGATTGGTGTCCCCATTGAAGCGCCTCGTCCGTAGAGAAATGGATTTCTTGTGACGACCGGGCACCCTGAACTGATCGCTGCCATTGCCGCCGAAATCGCCGCGTCAGGCCCCATGCCCTTCGTCCGCTTCATGGAGCTGGCGCTCTACCATCCGCAATACGGGTATTACATGCGCCCACCGGAGCCCGGGTCCGAGCGGATCGGCTGGTCCGGCGATTTCTATACGAGTTCCGACGTCCATCCCGTTCTTGCCCGCGCCTTGGCCAGGCAAGCCGAGCAGATCGACGGGCTGCTTGGCCACCCCGACCCGTTCACGCTCGTGGAAATGGGGCCGGGCAAGGGGTTACTGGCCCGAGACTTCCTCGATGCCATCCATCGGCGTCACGATTCGTTGCGCCACCGCCTGCGCTATGTGCTGGTGGAGCGCAGCCCGGCGATGCGGACGTTGCAGCAGCAGAATCTTCAGGAGTGGTCGGAGAAGCCGGGACTGTTCACATGGGTGGAGGACCTGTCCGCCCTGGCTGCCGGCGGCGTGGTCGGTATTCTCTTCAGTAACGAATTGCCGGATGCGTTCCCGGTCCACCGCGTCCAGGTGGCGGACGGACAGCTGAAGGAAATCTTTGTCGACTACCGTGACCAGACGTTCGTCGAGTGCCTCAAGCCGCCCTCAGAACCGCGATTGCACGAGCATTTCGCGCGGTTGAACCTCGCGCTGCCGGAAGGCTATCGCACCGAAGTGAATCTCCATGCCCTGACCTGGATGCGGCAGGTGGCCGTCGCGCTGCATCGCGGCGTGGCCATTACCATCGACTACGGCCATACGGCGCCGGATCTCTACAATGCCGACCGCTCGGAGGGCACGCTGCTCTGCTATTACTCGCAAATGACATCGGAGAATCCGTACGAGCGGATCGGACAACAGGACATGACCGCCCACGTGGATTTTTCGAGTCTGGCGGCAGTCGGCGAGGAACAGGGCCTGCACGTCACCGGCTTCACCAATCAGCTGAGCTTCCTCGTGGGACTCGGCGTGGACGCGATGATGGCCGAGCTGGAACCGGAGAGCCCGGAATTTCGCGCCGCGATTCACCTGCTGCGGCCGGAGGGCATGGGGACGACGTTCAAAGTCCTCGTTCAGCACAAGGGCATGGACAACCCGGCATTGGACGGGCTGCAATTCAAACCGTTCTTCGGCGAGGCGCTGGTGCCGACCGGGCACGAGGCGAGAGACACGGGGCGATGGGATACTCGCTTCCCTCTAGCCGCTCGCCCCTCACCCCTTGCCTGCGGGGGTAAGCGAGATGGGTAACGAAGCCGTTCCCGCCAATTATGTGCCGATCTTGGTCTTTATCGGGATCACCGTCGCCTTCGGCGCGCTGTCGCTCCTGGCCGGCTGGATCGTCCGCCCCAGCCGCCCCTATCGCGCCAAGCTGGCGCCGTACGAGAGCGGGAGCCCGCTCTTCCAGGACGCCCGGGTGCAGTTCCCGATGCGCTACTACATCATCGCGATGCTGTTTGTGATCTTCGACGTCGAAATCGTCTTCATGTTCCCCTGGGCCGTGGCGTTCAACAAGCTGGGGCTGGTCGGACTCATCGAGATGGCGGTCTTCATCGCTATTCTCGTGGTGGGATTCTGGTACGCGTGGAAAAAAGGAGCGCTGGAATGGGATTGAGCGGGTCCTGTCGTTCGTATCTCGTGAAGCGTGACGCGCAACCTCCTCGGGGGGCCCGAGTGGTCCGTGCTTCGCTGTCGACGAACGACGCGTCACGAACGACGAGATACGCGCCATGAGTTTCCTCGAGCGGCAATTCGAGGCGAACATCATCACGACGAATCTGGACGCCGTCGTGAACTGGGCCCGCAAGTCGGCCTTGTGGCCCATGACGTTCGGTCTGGCCTGTTGCGCGATCGAGATGATCGCGAGCGTGTCGTCGCGCTACGACCTCGATCGGTTCGGGGCCGGCGTCTTCCGCGCGTCTCCGCGCCAGTCGGATCTGATGATCGTGGCCGGAACGGTCACGCGCAAGATGGCGCCCGTGATTCGCCGCATTTACGACCAGATGCCGGAACCGCGCTACGTGATTTCGATGGGCTCTTGCGCCACGTCGGGCAACCATTACAACAGCTACGCCGTCGTCCAGGGCGTGGATCAGATCGTGCCGGTGGACGTGTACGTGCCCGGCTGTCCGCCCCGACCGGAAGCATTGCTCGATGGCCTTTTGAAGCTGCAGGAAAAGATCCAGCGGGAAAAGGTGTTCGTGAAATGATCCGCGAGACGGGCGAGAGAGGCGGGAACCGCACGACTGGCCCGTCGCGTTTTTCGCGCGAGGCGCGCATTTCTCCCGGTATCACGCCATGCAAGCCCTGATCGAAACGCTGCTGAAGACATTTCCCGAGGCCGTCCTCTCCGTCCACGCGGATACGGCTCGGGGCGAAGTGTCGGTGCAGGCGCGCGCGGCGAAGATCGTGGACCTTGCGCGCTACCTGCACAATGCGCCGGAGGCCCTGTTCGATCAGCTGACCGACATCTGTTCCGCCGACTATCCGGATCAGCAGGAACGGTTTGAAGTGATCTATCACCTGCTGTCCTTGCCGCATCGGCGGCGCATCCGCCTCAAAGCCCGCGTGACGGAAGATCAACCGGTGATCGACTCGGTCACGAGCGTGTGGCGGGGGGCCGAGTTCTTGGAGCGCGAGGTCTACGACATGATGGGCATCCGCTTTACCGGCCATCCCGACTTGCGCCGCATCCTCATGCCGGAGGATTACGACGAGGGCTATCCGCTGCGGAAGGATTTTCCGACGGAAGGCAAAGGCTGGCGGAGCCAATTCGATTTCATTCCGCGGCTGGATGAACCGCCGGTGGAGATGCAGGAAGGGGACGTGCCGGAGGCGCAGAAAAAGCCGTTTCTCGCGGAGGCCGGCCCGTCGGGATCGCGGCGGCGCGAAGAGCTGTTGCTGAACATGGGCCCCCAGCATCCGAGCACGCATGGCGTGTTGCGCGTGGTGCTGGAATTGGACGGCGAGCGGATCGTCAAGGCCACGCCCGATCTCGGCTACCTGCATCGCGGCGTGGAGAAACTGGCCGAGGGCCTGGCCTACATGCAGGTCATCCCGCATACCGACCGGCTCGATTACGTCTGCGCCATGGCGAACAACTACGCCTACGTGCGGGCGGTCGAGAAGCTGCTCGGCATTACCGTCCCCGAGCGGGCCGAATACATCCGGACGATCGTGGCGGAAATGCAGCGGATCGTTGGGCACCTGTTCTGGCTCGGCACGCAGGCGCTGGACATCGGCGCCATGACGGTGTTTTTCTGGACGTTCCGCGAACGGGAAACCTTGCTCGATCTGTTCGAGAAGCTCTGCGGCGCGCGGCTGACGCTCAATTACTACCGGATCGGCGGTGTGGACAGCGATTTCACGCCGGATCTCGTGTCGCGGCTGAAGACCTTTCTCGAAACGTTCCCGCAGAAGGTCAGCGAATACGATTCGTTGATCGCCGCCAACCGCATTTGGCTGGGGCGGACCAAGAACGTCGCGGTGATCTCCGGCGAGGACGCGATCAATTTCGGCCTCACCGGGCCGACGCTCCGTGGATCAGGCGTGGCGTATGACGTACGCAAGATGGAGCCCTATGGCGTCTACCACAAGGTGGATTGGGAAGTGCCCGTGGGCAAGCAGGGCGACACCTATGACCGGTACTGGGTCCGCATGGAAGAAATGCGGCAGAGCGCCCGCATCATCAAGCAATGTCTGGATCAAATGCCGCCGGGGCCGATCATGGCCGACGTGCCGCAATACATTCCGCCGCCCAAGCAGCAAGTCATGCGGGACATGGAAAGCTTGATTCACCACTTCATCATCTTTACCCAGGGATTCAAGCCGCCCAAAGGGGAAACCTATTGCGCGACGGAAGCGCCGAAGGGCGAGCTGGGCTTTTTCATCATCAGCGACGGCAGCCCGCGGCCCTATCGCTTGAAGATCCGCTCGCCGTCGTTCGTGCACATGGGCGCGTTCGACCACATGGCGCGCGGCTATTTGATTTCCGACATCATCACGATCTTCGGCACGTACGACATCGTGATGGGAGAATGCGACCGGTGACCGCGGCGCTGGGGTACCTCCATGCTCGCTGACCGCGCACGATCAGAATGTGCAGAATGTGCCGGTCAATGCGCGCAGTAGGAGGCACCCCAGCACCATGGCCCCTTGCGTGGTAGACGAAACAGAACACTTGGCATGGCACTATCAGAGAAATACAAAGACGAAATAGCCCAGATCCTATCGCGCTATCCCGTCAAGCGGTCGGCGTTGATTCCGCTGCTCTATCTGGCGCAGCGCGAGGAAGGCTACGTGACGGAAGCGTCGATGAAGGAGATCGCCCGGCTGCTTGGCCTCACGCCGCCTCAGGTGTACGAGACCGCCACGTTCTACACGATGTTGAATTTGAAGAAGGTGGGGCGGTTTCATGTACAGGTCTGCAAATCCTTGATGTGCGCGCTGGTGGGGTCGGATACGGTCATCGGATGGATCACGGCCAGGCTCGGCATCGGTCCCGGTGAAACCACCACGGACGGCCTCTTCACGCTCAGCACGGTCGAGTGCCTGGCCGCGTGCGGGACGGGCCCGATGATGCAGATCAACGAGGATTATTACGAGCGGCTCACGGAGGAAAAAGTGGACCGCATTTTGGCCGACCTGCGGGCGACAGGCACGAGCGCCCTGAAAAGCGGGCCCTATATGTGGCCGGAACCCGTCGGCGCAAAGCGCTGACGGAAATGGATCATGGTAAATGGTTTATGGGCGATTCATCACCCATTATCCATTGACCATCAACCATCGGTAATCAAACGATGCCCAAGCACGAGCTCATATTGCTCAAGAATATGATGCAGCCGGGCTACACCGGTTCGCTGGCGGACTACGAAGGCACCGGCGGGTATCAGGCCTTGCGCAAGACGCTGGGCAAGGTGGCGCCCGCGGACATCACGACGACCGTGATGAAGTCCGGCCTGCGGGGGCGCGGCGGGGCCGGCTTCCCGACCGGAGTGAAATGGGGCTTTCTCCCCAAGGATGACCAAGGGCCCCGGTACCTGTGTTGCAACGCCGATGAAAGCGAACCCGGCACGTTCAAAGACCGCCAGCTCATGGAGCGGGATCCGCATCAGGTCCTCGAAGGCATCGTGCTGGCCTGCTATGCCATCGGGGCGGAGACCGCCTACATCTACATACGCGGCGAACTGGTCTTGGCATCCAAGGTTCTCGAGCGCGCGATCAGTGAAGCGCGGGCCGCCGGATACATCGGCCAGAACATTCTGGGCACCGGCGTCAATGTCGAGGTCTGGGTCCATCGCGGCGCGGGCGCCTACATTTGCGGCGAAGAGACGGCCTTGCTCGAATCCCTGGAAGGCAAGCGCGGCCTCCCCCGTGTGAAGCCGCCCTTCCCCGCCACGCACGGTCTCTATGGCAAGCCGACGGTGGTGAACAACGTCGAGACCTTGGCCAATCTTCCCCACATCCTGACCCGAGGCGCCGAATGGTTCGCGGCCATCGGCTCGCCTCCCAAGAGCACGGGGACGAGAATTTTTTGCGTCAGCGGGCATGTCAAACGCCCGGGCAACTATGAAGTGCCCATGGGCGTGACGTTCCGAGAGTTGATCTATGAACATGCCGGCGGCATGCGCGGCGACAAGCCGCTCAAAGCGTTTATTCCAGGCGGTGCGTCGGCGCCGTTTCTGACGCCGGATCATCTGGACGTCAAGATGGATTTCGAGTCCGTCGCGGCGGCGGGGTCGATGTTGGGATCCGGCGGGGTGACGATCATGGAGGAAGGCACCAGCATGGTCTGGGCCGCCCTCCGGCTCATGGAATTCTTCTATCACGAGTCCTGCGGCAAGTGCAGCCCGTGCCGGGAAGGCAGCTCCTGGCTCGTGCAGACCATGCGCCGCATCGTCGCCAAACGCGGGCGGTTGGAGGACCTTGAAACCTTGTCGGATCTGTGCAAGAACATCGCCGGCCGCACGGTCTGCGCCTTCGGCGACGCCGAAGTGGCGCCGATCATGAGCACGCTCAAACACTGGCGCCACGAGTACGTGACGCTGATCCACGAGGCCGAGGCAGCGAATTTGATCCGGCCGGAACCGGTTGGAAGACATTGAGGAATCTGTTGATCTGATGATCTGTTGACCGGAGTCCCATTCCGCCAATCGACAGATCGACAGGTCGACAGGTCGACAGATACTGATGCCCAACACGACGACCGACACCGTGCGTCTCACCATCGACGGCCAGACGATTACCGTTCCCAAGGGAACGCTCGTCATCGAAGCGGCCCGGCGCGTGGGCGTGATGATTCCGCACTTCTGCTATCATCCCAAGCTCAAGCCGGATGCCAACTGCCGGATGTGCCTGGTGGAAATCGAAAAAATGCCGAAGCTCCAGACGGCCTGCAGCACGCCCGTCGCCGAAGGCATGAGCGTGCGGACGGCGACGACGGTCGTCAACGACGCCCACAAGTCGGTCTTGGAGTTCATCCTGGCGAACCATCCGCTGGACTGCCCCGTCTGCGACCAGGGCGGCCGGTGCGACTTGCAAGACTTTTCTCATCAATACACCGCGACGACCAGTCGGTTCGTCGAGACGAAACGGATTTTTCAGAAAGAGTATTTCAGCCCGCTCATCGAAACGCAGATGAACCGCTGCGTCCAGTGCCTCCGCTGCGTCCGCTACTGCGACGAGGTGATGGATGTCAAGGCGCTCGCCCCCGCGGGACGGGGCACGATGACGGAGATCAAGCATTTCGGCCCGCACCCCTTGAACTGTGAGTTCTGCGGCGGCTGTGTGCAGATCTGCCCGGTCGGCGCCATCACCAGCCGGCTCTCCATGTATGAATACCGCCCGTGGATGCTGAAACGAGCCGAGACGATTTGCGGCTACTGCGGCGACGGTTGCCAGATCACCGTGCAAACCAAGGATCAGCAGTTGGTCGAAGTGAACTCGGCGCACGGAGCGGGGCGGAATAACGGCGACCTGTGCGCGCGCGGCTTTTTCGGGTACCACGCGTCGCATCATCCGGAGCGTCTCACTCAGCCCCTCGTCCGCCGCCGGGGCGTGCTGACGCCGGTCACATGGGAAGAGGCGCTCGAGTACGTGGCGGAGCAGGCCAGCCGGATCAAGGCGGCCCACGGAGGCCAGAGCTTCGGCGGGCTGATTGCGGGACGCTGCACGAACGAGGATCTCTATCTGTTCCAGAAGTTCCTGCGCGTCACCATCGGGACGAACAACATCGACAGCAGCGCGCGGTACGGCCATTTGAACGCGATTCACGCGCTACGCCGCGTCCAGGGCACACACCGGTGGACGGTCAGTTTTGACGACATCGCGGCGGCTGATCTTCTCCTGTTGGTCGGCACCCACATCACCGAGACGAATCCCATCACCGGCCTCAAGGTGAAAGAGGCGGTCAAGAAGCGCGGCGCCACCCTGGTGACCGTCGAAGCGCTCGAACCCGCGATCGATACCATCAGCAACATCGCCAACCTGGCCTCCCACCACTTGGCGGTCCCGGCGCCGCACTTCCGCAACGCGATTCTGGGATTGCTCAAAGCCGTGGTGGACCAGGGGCTGGTGCAGCAAGAGCTCGCACAGCGCCAGCCGGCCTACGTGGCCGCCGTGACCCAGACGTTAGAAAGCGTTTCCTGGCCGGCCCTCCAGGCCTCCACCGGCGTGGACCGCCGTCTCTATATGGACGCGGCCAGGACGATGGCGGCCGGGCGGCGCGTGATCGTGCTGGCTGGCCAAAGCTTATTGCGGAGCCCGCAGGGCTATGCGGGAGCGGTGAACTTGCTCGATCTGCTCCTGCTTCTCGGAAAATTCGACCAGCCCGGCTCCGGGTTCGCACCGCTCGCCGAAGAGAACAACGATCAGGGGGCGGTGGAAATGGGGGCCGCGGCCGAATTCCTTCCAGGACCTTCCGGCATAGCCGATCGGGCCGGACGCGACCGGCTGGCGAACCTCTGGGGTGAGGAGCCGCCGCCGGACGGCGGCGCGTCACTCGTCGAAATGTTGGACCGGGCACGCGCCGGCCTTGTGAAAGCCATGTTCGTCGTGGGCGAAAACCCCGTCGGCAGTCTGCCCGCGCAGGTGCGCGCGGAGGAATCGCTGCGCCAGCTGGAGCTCCTGGTCTGCCAGGAGCTCTTCTTGACGGAGACCGCCGCATTGGCCCACGTGGTGCTGCCCGCCGCTTCCGCCATGGAAAAGAGCGGGACCTTCACGAATACCGAAGGTCACGTGCAGGCCATCCGGCCGGCCGTCGAGCCCCAGGCAGAGAGCCGTCCCGATTGGGAGGTCTTCTCGGCCCTGTCCATCTTAATGGGCAGGCCCCTGGACTATGCCGACAGCCGGGACATCCTCAAAGAGATTCGCAGCCTGATCCCCGGCTACGGCGCACTCGGCCCGGCGCCGGTGTTGCCGAAGATCGACCGGGCCGTGGTCGACCGGTATCTCGCGGGAGGCTACCGCGAGGACCTTTCGGCCCGCTATGCGATGGACGCCCCCAGCGCTCGGCCGGACGGCACCGTGCAACTGGAGCTCGTGCAGAGTCTGTTCCACAGCGGGAAATTCTCGACGCGCGCCAAAGGGCTGCTTCAAGTCGAAGGCGGCGCGGCGTTGCGCATCAGCCCCGCGGACGCGGCGCGGTTCGCCCTCGCCGATGGAGATCGCGTGCGGCTTTCGAACAGCCGTGGGGAATTGACGACCGCCGTCAAGATCGTGCCCCGCGTCCCCGAAGGGCAGGCGTGGTTTCCGGATCATTTTGCGCAGGCGGCCATGCCGCTGTTCGAGTGCAGCATCGATCCGGTCACGCGCGTGCCGGCCTTCCGGACCACGACCGTGTCGCTGATGAAGGTGGCCTGAGAGGAAGCCAGTGGAACGAAGCTCCGTCGAATCGTTGATGAAGGAGAGTGATCGTGGCTGAGATCGGTTTGCGCCTTGCCGTGTCCGTTGCCCAGATCGCCGCCGTCATGGGCATCGTGATGTTGACCGTCATGATTCTCACCCTGGCCGAGCGAAAGGTGTTGGGGTGGATGCAAGACCGCATGGGTCCGATGGAAGTCGGCCCCTACGGCATCCTGCAGCCGATCGCGGACGGCCTGAAGCTCTTCTTCAAGGAAGACATCGTGCCGGCCGGCGCCAACAAGTTCATGTTCAGTCTCGCGCCGATTCTGGCGATGGTGCCGGCGCTCATCGGCTTCGCCGTGATTCCGTTCGGCCCGGACCGCACGATCGAGCTGTTCGGGATGACCGTGAAGCCGTTCGTCATCAGCGACATCAACATCGGCATCCTCTACATCCTGGCCTTCGCCTCCATCGGCGCCTACGGGATCATCCTCGGCGGCTGGGCCTCCAACAGCAAATACTCGCTGTTGGGCGGCTTGCGGTCGGCGGCGCAGGTCATCAGCTACGAGCTGAACGTCGGTCTGGCCATCGTGGGCGTGCTCATCATGGCCGGCTCGCTGAGCTTGGTGAAAATTACCGAGGCGCAGGCCGGCGGCTTCTGGAACTGGTTCATCTTCGCCATTCCCGCGCCGCAGATCTTGGCGTTCGTCGTCTATGTCATTTCGTCGGTGGCCGAAACCAACCGCGTGCCGTTCGACTTGCCGGAGGCGGAGAGCGAGCTCGTGGCCGGCTTCTTCACCGAATACAGCGGCATGCGGTTCGCGTTCTTCTTCATCGCGGAATACGCCAACATGATTCTGGTGTCCTGCGTCGCCGCCGCGCTGTTCCTCGGGGGGTGGAACGCACCCTATCCCGGCACGCTGCTCGGCCATCTGGGGCTCGAGTCGTGGTCGTGGGTCGAGGGCGTCGCCTGGTTTACCGTGAAGGTGTATGGCTTCCTCTTTCTGTTCTTCTGGCTGCGGGCCACGCTGCCGCGGCTGCGCTATGACCAATTGATGAAGTTCGGCTGGAAAGTGATGCTGCCGATCGCGTTGGGCAATATCGTCGTGACGTCGATCGCGGTGTTCATCTATCAACGCATGCAATAAGCTCGGAACGCACCATGGCGGGCACGGCAGCGACCAAACGGCTCGGTTGGCGTGAGTGGTTCAAGACCATCACGTTCTACGAGATTCTCGTGGGCATGAAAGCGACCTTGTCGCACCTGCTGCACTACCGGCCCATCACGCTCCAGTATCCCCATGAGAAGCGCACGCTGCCGGACAACTATCGCGGCATGCTGGCGCTGTTGCGCTACGACGACGGCACGGAGAAGTGCGTGGGCTGCGATTTGTGCGAAGCGGCCTGTCCATCCCGCGTCATCCGCGTCGTGAGCGCCGAGGTGCCCGGCCAGCCGACCAAGCGCTATGCCAAGGAATATTACATGGACATGACGCGCTGTCTGTTCTGCGGGATGTGCGTCGACGCCTGTCCCGTGGACGCGCTCGGCATGACGCGGGAGTACGAGTGGGCCGTGTACGACAAGCGGCAGCTGCACTTGAACAAGGAGCAACTCCTCGCGATCGGGGATCGGGCCTTTCCCGTTCGTGAAAAGCGCTTGGAGCTCCAGCATCCGAATGTGGCGTTTTTCAACGTCCCGTTCGCGCATGTGCCGCCGAAACCGAACTGATCGCCGACGGCACGGCGGGGTGAGTCGGGCGATGCCGGGGCAGACGAGGACGTGATCGTGGGGCAACTGTTTTTCGGATACTTTGCGGCGGTCATTGCCGTCACCGCGGTCCTCGTGGTGGCCCTGAGAAACCCCATCTACAGCGCGCTCTCGCTTCTCGTGATGTTCTTCCACGTAGCGGGGTTGTACGTGACGCTGCATGCGGAGTTCCTCGCGGCCGTGCAAATCATCGTCTATGCCGGCGCCATTCTCGTGCTGTATCTCTTCGTCGTCATGCTGCTCAACGTGAAACGGGAAGACCGGTACCACAGCCAGTGGCGCATCGCGGCGTTCGTCGGTGTGCCGTTGCTGGTGGAGTTTCTCGTTTTGATTGCCGGCAGCGCAACCACCGGTTCCGCCGGCGTGCCTTCGCCGGAATCCATTGAGGCCGTTCCCGCCGACAACACCCTGGCTATCGGGCAGACGTTGTTCTCCACTTATCTCTTTCCCTTTGAAGTCGCCTCGCTCATCCTCCTCGTCGCGATGATCGGCGCCATCATCCTGGCCAAGCGGGACATCCTCGATGCGAATTGACCACGGGATGGTTGATGGTCAATGGTGCATGAAGAAATGGTGCGACTCGCTACCCATCAACCATCGACCATTCAACCATTGAAACCATGATTCCCATCTCCTATTACCTGATCCTGAGCGCGGTCGTGTTCCTCGCGGGTCTCGTGGGAGTGCTGATCCGGCGGAACATCATTGCGATCCTCCTGTCGGTCGAGTTGATGCTCAATGCGACGAACATCAACTTTGTCGCGTTTTCAGAACACCTGCGGGACTTGGGGGGACAAGTGTTCGTCTTTTTTACGCTGACGGTGGCGGCGGCGGAAGTCGCGGTCGGGCTCGCCATCATCATCGCCCTCCACCGTTCTCGGAACACGATCAATGTGGAAGAGTTCAATTTGTTGAAATGGTAGACATGGGCGACTGAGAAACGTTCAAACGTTCAATGGTGAATTTTCAATGTTCAATTTGGAGGAAGGCTCCCTTCCGACATTGAGCATTGCACATTGAGCATCGCACATCAGCTTATGGCTTACGCACTCATTCCATTGCTCCCGCTGGCGGCCTTCCTCGTCCTGGGATTGGCGGGCTTCCGGATCAAGGACCGCGCACACCTGGTGGCCGTGCCGGCGGTGCTGGTCTCGTGCCTACTGTCCATCGCCGCTTTCATCGAAGTGGCGCGGGGCTCGGTCATTTCCGTGCCGCTCTACACCTGGCTCGTGTCGGGACATTTGGACGTCCATATCGGCCTCTACATCGACCGGCTCACCGCCGTGATGCTGCTCCTGGTCACGATCGTGAGCTCGCTCGTGCACGTCTACACGATCGGCTATATGCACGGCGATTCGGGCTACGCGCGGTTTTTCGGCTACATCGCCCTCTTCACCTTCTCGATGCTGATGTTGGTGCTGGCCGACAATTTGCTCCAGCTGTTCGTGTTCTGGGAAGCGGTCGGGCTCTGTTCGTATCTGTTGATCGGCCATTGGTACGACCGCGCGTCCGCCTGCGCCGCGGCGACCAAAGCGTTCATCGTGAACCGGGTGGGCGATTTCGGTTTCATGCTGGGTCTCCTGCTGGTCTGGTACACGTTCGGATCGTTGAATTACTTCGAGGTCTTTCCCGCCGCGCATGAAGCGGCCGATCTGACGATGAACGTCCTGGGGCCCTTCGGCGGCACCTGGGACATCTCCGTCTTCACGCTGATCTGCCTGCTGCTCTTCACCGGCGCCGTCGGCAAGTCGGCCCAAGTGCCGCTGCACGTCTGGTTGCCCGACGCGATGGAGGGCCCGACGCCCATTTCCGCCCTGATCCATGCCGCCACCATGGTGACGGCCGGTGTCTTCCTGGTGGCCCGCCTGGCTCCCTTGTACAACTTGTCGCCGGTGGCGATGAACGCCGTCGCGCTGGTCGGCGGCGCCACGATGGTGCTGGGCGCCACCATCGCGCTGACGCAGACGGACATCAAGCGCATCGTCGCCTATTCGACCGTCAGCCAGTTGGGGTACATGGTCATGGCCTGCGGGCTCGGCGCCTATGCCGCCGGCCTGTATCACCTCTTGACGCATGGCGCCTTCAAGGCCCTGCTCTTTCTGGGATGCGGCTCCGTCATCATCGCGCTGCACCATGAGCAGGACATGCGACGGATGGGCGGCCTCAAAGACACACTGCCCGTCACGTACTGGACGTTCGTGGTCGGATCCCTCGCCCTGGCCGGCTTTCCGCTCACCGCCGGCTTCTTCAGCAAGGACGATTTGCTGGTGGCGGCCTGGTCGTCGGGCACCCTGGGACAGGTTCTCACGGTGTTCGGTTTGCTGACCGCGCTGCTGACGGCCTTCTACAGCTTCCGTCTGGTGTTCGTGACGTTCTGGGGCCCCTCGCATGTCGATCCTCACCACGCCCATCACGTGCACGAGCCTTCGCGCACCATGACGGTGCCCCTGCTGATCCTCGCCGTGCTCAGCGTGGTGACCGGCTATCTCGGCATCCCGTCCTTCCTGGAGCCGGTGTTTGCAACAGGCGGTGAAGTGGGAGGCCATCACGGCGCGGCAGGGTGGGGCGTCATGGCGGTCGCGACGGTGATGGGAGTGAGCGGCATCGCAGCCGCGTATTACTGCTATGTCCTGAATCCCCGGCTACCGGACCGGCTCGCACGAGAATGGCAGGCCCTCTATCGGGGCTCGCTGAACAAGTGGTACGTGGACGAGGCCTATGACCGCCTCTTCGTGCGACCGACGTTCACGGCGGCCACGGAGTTGTGGAAACGGGTGGATGTGGCGCTGGTCGATGGGGCCGTGAACGGCGTGGCCCGCGGCATCGCGTGGGGCGGCTGGCTGCTCCGGCTGATCCAGAGCGGGCAGACGCAGCACTATGCGCTGGCAATGGCGCTGGGCATCGTGGTGATTGTGACGATGTTTTTGATCTCGTAGGAGCGCAGTCAATAGTCACTGGTCAATGGTCAACGGTGTGACAGGAGTACCCGTTTGGCCCTTACCACTGACAATTGACCAATGACTGATGACCAACTCCTTTCCCTGGCTGACCATCCTCATCTTCCTGCCGCTGGCCGGCGCCGTGGCGGTGTTCGTCGTGAAGGAGACGGCCGTCCGCGCGACGGCGCTGGCCGTCACGTTGGCGGACCTGCTTCTGTCGCTGCCGCTCTGGTGGCTGTTCGACTCCTCATCGGCCCAGATGCAGTTCCTGGAGCACGCGGTCTGGATTACCGCGCCGCCGGTTCATTACCGGCTCGGCATCGACGGCATCAGTCTGCCGCTCATCGTGATGACGACGGTGTTGATGCCGCTCTGTGTCTTGGTCTCCTGGCGATCGATCGAGACGAGAATCCGCAGCTTCATGGCCATGCTGCTCTGCATGGAAGGGGCGATGCTGGGCGTCTTCGCCGCGCTGGACTTCGTCCTGTTCTACGTCTTTTGGGAGGCGATGCTGATCCCGATGTATCTGCTGATCGGCGTGTGGGGCGGACCCAACCGGCTGTATGCCGCAATCAAATTCTTCCTCTATACCCTGGCCGGCAGCGTGCTGCTGCTCGTCGCCATGCTGGCGCTGTATTTTCAGGGCGGCCACACCTTCGACATTGTGGAATTGAGCCGCGGCACCTATTCGGCTTCGCTCCAATTCTGGTTGTTCTTGGCCTTCTTCGCGGCGTTCGCCGTCAAAGTCCCGATGTTCCCCTTCCACACCTGGCTGCCGGACGCCCACGTCGAGGCGCCGACCGCCGGCAGTGTGATCCTCGCCAGCGTGCTCCTTAAAATGGGGACCTACGGCTTCCTGCGGTTCAGTTTGCCGATGCTGCCTGACGCCTCACGTGCCTTCACCCCGCTGATGATCGCGCTCTCCATCGTGGCGATCGTGTACGGCGCGTACATGGCGCTGGCGCAGGCCGACTTGAAGAAGCTGATCGCCTATTCGAGCGTGAGCCACATGGGCTTCGTCACCTTGGGATTGTTCGTGTGGAACATCCAAGGCATCGAAGGCGCCGTGATGCAGATGGTGAACCACGGCATCACGACCGGCGGGCTGTTCCTGTGCGTCGGCATGATTTACGATCGCACGCATAGCCGGCAGATCGCCGATAACCTCGGACTGACGAAGCCGATGCCGCGCTACGCCACGGTCCTCGTCATCCTCGCGCTGTCCTCGCTCGGCCTGCCGGGGACCAACAGCTTCGTGGGCGAATTTCTCGTGCTGGCCGGCACGTTCCTGTGGAGCAAGATCGCGACGGCGTTGGCCTCGCTCGGCATCATCCTCGCCGCCGCCTACATGCTCTGGATGGTCCAACGCGTGGCCTTCGGCGTCCCGGCCCCCCACACGATGCCCAAGCTGCGGGACCTCGATCAGCGTGAGTTGGCGACACTGGTGCCGTTGGTCGTGCTGGTCTTCTGGATCGGCGTGTTTCCCAATCCCCTTCTCACCCGCATGCACGCCAGCGTCGAAAAGGTCCTGGCCCGAGCGCTGCCCGCTGCTCCACCGACGGCGGCCGCAGACGGCATGGCGGCGCCGGCCTCGCCGCCGGGACCGATGCCCGTCTCCACCGAGGTGGCCAACCCATGACGCTGCCCCTCCATGATCTGTTCCTCATTCTGCCCGAACTGCTGGTCGTGACGGCGGCGTGCCTGGTGTTGGCCCTGGACCCCGTCATCGACGCCGCCAAGAAAGACATCCTCGCGTGGCTGAGCTTGGGGACGCTGGCCATCTGCATGGGACTGACCGCCTCTCAGATGGGATATCCGGCCACGGCCTTTGGCGGAATCGTGCTGGTCGATCCCTATGGCGCCTTCTGGAAGCTGCTGCTCTACTTCGTGACCGGCCTGACCGTTCTTCTGTCCTTTTCCTATCTCAAGGAAGAGCGGTTGCACTTCGGGGAATACTACGGCTTCGTGCTGCTGGCCCTCTGCGGCATGATGGTGATGGTCTCGGCCGCGGATCTGCTGACGATCTATCTGGGCACCGAGCTCATGTCGCTGTCGCTCTACGTCATGGCCGGGTTGAAGCGGACGGAACCTCGGTCGCTGGAGGCCTCCGCCAAGTATTTCGTGCTCGGGGCCTTCTCTTCCGGCATTCTCTTGTACGGCATTTCGCTGCTGTATGGAGCGACCGGCAGTACCAGGTTGGCCGCCGTCGCGGACGCCATCGCCGGACAGAGTCTCGGTGATCCGCTCTTGCTGTTCGCCACCATCCTGTTGGCCGTGGGGTTTGCCTTCAAGTTAGCGGTGGTCCCGTTCCACATGTGGACGCCGGACGTCTATCAGGGCGCGCCGACTTCGGTGACGGCCTTCATGGCCGTTGCCTCGAAGGCCGCCAGCTTCGGGGCGTTCTTGCGGGTGTTTGTCGACGGCTTGGGCGGGCTCAAGGCGAACTGGTCGGCCATCTTTCTGTTGCTGTGCCTCGCGACCTTGGTGCTCGGCAACGTCGTCGCGCTGGTGCAGACCAACATCAAACGCATGTTGGCCTATTCCAGCATTGCGCATGCCGGCTACGCCTTGATCGGCGTGGTGGCGGCCGGACGGCTCAGCGGCGACACGCAGGGGGTGAACGGCATTGCCAGCGTGCTGCTGTATGTCGCCGTGTATGCCTTCATGACGTTCGGCGCCTTCGCGATCGTCGCCATGTTGCGGAAGGGCGGGCTCGAAGGCGAAGAGATCGAGGACTTCACCGGCCTGGCCAAACGCCATCCGATCGCTGCGCTGCTCATGCTGGTCTTTATGGTCTCCCTGGCCGGGATTCCGCCGACGGCCGGGTTCATCGGCAAGTTTTACGTGTTCATGTCGGCGGTGGAAGCCGGGATGGCGTGGCTCGCCGTCGTCGCCCTGATCTTTGCCGCCGTGTCGGCGTACTACTACTTGCGTCTGGTGATGGTCATGTACATGCGCGAGCCGGGACCGTTAACGGCCACATCGCCGCGGCTTGTCTTCTCTCCGAGTTTATCGATCGTTCTCGCCTGCGCAGTGGCCGGCGTGGTCATCCTGGGTATCTATCCGAATCCCGTCGTGAATCTCGCGACACAGGCTGTGCTGACGCTGAAGTAACCGTTTCACTCGTGCCTGTGGCCTCCGCTCGTGCTACGCTTAACCTATGGGAGGCTTCATGGACGTGCTCCGTTTCACGTCGGACGTCTTGAAGACTTTTCAACGGCACGGCTGCGCCAGCCTCGCGGCCTCGCTGGCTTTTTTCTCGCTGCTCTCCCTGTTTCCTCTGGTGTTCCTGCTCCTGTACGGCGTCAGTTTCCTGGTATCCCAGGACGTGATCGGCGAGCAATTCCTGCTCAGCTTTCTGAAAGGGTTCCTTCCGTCGCTGGGCCAGCACTTGGCCGATGAGCTCCACCGCATCAGCGCGCTCGAAAGCGTCCGGTGGATCGTCTTCCTGTCGTTTTTCTGGTTCGGAGGCCTGGTGTTCTACGAGATGGACTATGCGTTGAATGTGGTGTTCGAGAGCACGTGGCGTCGTCATCCGCTGATCTCGACCGCCATTTCCGTGGCGTCGCTCGGCGCAACGGGGCTGCTGCTCATTGTGTCGTACGTGGCGACCCAGACCATCAACTTTCTCATCGGCTCGGTGCCGCGTCTCCTGGGATTGGATTTGGTGGCGTTGGCGGCCCACGATTTCCTGCTGACCTATACCTTGCCCTTCGTGCTGGCCTTCGTGGCCGTGAGCCTGCTGTATCGCTATGTGCCGCGCCGCCGGCCAGAATGGCGGGAAGCGATGGTGGGGGCCGTGACATTCGGCCTTCTGTGGGTAGCGGCCAAGCTGCTGTTCGTCACCTACAGCGGCTACGCGACGGTGTACGTCCGGCTCTATGGCTCGCTGCTGGAAATCATCCTCCTCCTGCTGTGGGTCTATTACTCCGCCGTGCTGCTGTTGCTGGGAGCCGTGATCGCCCACAAGCTGCAACAGCGCGCGCATCTGCCGGCCACAGAGCTGACGGAGACCAGTCCCGCCTAGCCGTTCAGCGTCCCCGTTACTCATCCTGCGTGGGCGATAGCGGGCTCCTGGAGCCGCTTCCCTGACGTTGCAACTTCCGGCCTTTTTCTGGCGAGGGGTGTGCTTCCTGGCTACAATGGCTACCGTCGCCGCGAGCAGGATGCTGAAACAGTCCGCCCGACGCGCGGTCCAGGGAGTGCTTCGTCATGTTGGAAGAATACGGCAAAGAATTGATGATGCTCGGGGGCACCATTGCGGGCT
Organism: uncultured Nitrospira sp.; assembly: GCA_964642845.1. Lineage (GTDB taxonomy): Bacteria > Nitrospirota > Nitrospiria > Nitrospirales > Nitrospiraceae > Nitrospira_D. Next base: position 10,389 of record CAZXRB010000046.1, on the reverse strand, counting down.
TCATCGCGGCGTTGCTCACCGTGATGGAGAAGCTGCTCGACATCCAAAACCGCATTCATACCAAAAAGGAACGCCGGTCGAGCCCACAACCCGAACGGGCCTCCGTGGAGCCCGTCTCCAGCATCGATTTCTTTTCTTCCAAACCGCTCCGTGGATCCTCTTATCTCCTGCTCAACGAGACGAGCGTCATCGTCGCGGCTGGCGTGCTCTTGAACTATGTCGGACTGACACTGAGCCGGCATTTGGAAAGCATTTTATTTCTCGATATGACCGGCACGGCGCTGGTCGCGATTCTGCTCGGCCCCTGGTGGGGGGCCATCGTCGCACTGTTGTCCAACTCCGTCGTGAACTGGCTGCTCTACCCGGAAGCCGGCGCCGACGTCGTGATCTTCCCCTGGTCGCTCGTCAACATGACCGGCGCGCTGTTTTGGGGCATGCTGGCTCGCCAAGCGGGCTTTCAAAAATACGTCCGCACGAGCAAGAGCTCGGGGCTGGCGCACACCTGGTTTCTCTTGAGCTTCGGCGTGGCCGGGGCGGTGGTCATGAGCATTCCCGGCACGCTCGTGCAGTCGGCGCTGCATGAACGGTCGATCTTCGCCTTGAATCCCGAAGTGGCCGAGTCACTCAGCGCGCGGATCACGCACTGGGAAGCCATGGTGCAGGCGCAGCTCGAATCCTGGATAGGATTGACCTGGAGCGAACATATCGGCTGGTACGTGGTGAACTGGTTCCAGAACTGTATTCGCTACATTCCGGACAAGACGATGAGCGCCGCCATCGCCTTGGTCGTGTTGAAGTACGGCTATCCCTTGTTCGAGCGCGAGTTGATCCACGGCGGTCCCGACGGCGACCGGCCCGGCGATGAACGGATTCTCCCGCTTGTGCTGGGCCTGCTGTATGCGCCCTCCTACGCCGTGCTCATCAGCAGCGAGGAATATGCCGGCACGCTGTATTGGCCCCTCTGGTCCCTGCCCTGGCTATTCATATTGTACGGCTATTTTAGATTGCGCTATTGGGGTCCGAGTGACGACGCCCTGCACGAGGCGCGGCTACAGCGGGCCGAACGGTATGCACGCGCGTTGAAGCCCCTCGGCAAGGAACCCTCGTACGAGTTTTGCCGGCGGCTGACGTTCGCGACGTTGATCGCCAGTCTCCTTTTCGCTCTGTGCCTGCCCGTGTTATTGATGGATTTTTATCGCGTGACCTTCAAGTTCTTCTGCGTCGTCTACGGCTTTCTGCTCGTCGTCCACCTCATTCGCGTCGCCATCGCCCAGAACATTTCCGTCGCGCGGGCGGATGGATGAAGATGTCATCCGTCATCCGTCACTGGTCAACTGATGACCGGTGACCAATGACTAGTGACTGACTTCCCTGCGCAGTTGCAGAAACCGCGCGATGGCCGAGTGAGTGACCAGCCCGACAATTTCGTCACCCTCCACGACCACGAGTCGATCCAAGCCCTCCTGCGTCATCCGTTCCAGCGCCTGCATGGCCGGACTCTCGGCCGCGATCAGAAGGGCGGGCGAAAAGGGTCGCATGACCTGGCCCACCGACCGCCAGGCCCAGAGCGACGCCGGCACGGTCTGGACGTCCGCCACGCGAATCAGCCCGACCAACCGCCCATCCGCCACCACGGGAAATCCCCCGTAGCCATACGGGGTGAAATAGTGCGTCACCGCTTCATGCACACTCAGCTCGGGGGACAGGGTCACAACCGTTCTGACCATCAAGTCCCGAACGGGCGTCCCGGCGAGGGATTGGCGCAGCGCCGCATGGCGCTTGCTCGCCAAGGCGGTGGAGAATAGAAAGATGCCGAGCAAAGCAATCCATCCGCCATTGGAGGCCATGGCTCCCGGCAATGCACCCTGCGCCGCAAAGAGAATCACCAGCACCCCGATCAGGCCGAACAAGGCCCCAAAGCTCAGCCCGACCATCGCGGCCTGCCTGGTGGCTCGATAGAAATCCTTGCCCCAGGCCCACAGCCCGGCGCGCAACACCCGTCCTCCGTCCAACGGGAACCCCGGCAGGAGGTTGAACAGTCCTAGATTGACGTTGACGATGCCCAGTAACGCGCTCAGCACCAGCAAGCCCTGCCAGCCGGAAGGATTCGCCAATGATTCCACCGCCAACACAAATCCGATACACAGGCCGCCGAGCAGAAAGCTGACGGCCGGACCGGCGATGGCGATCAAGAATTCGGCTTTCGGATGCGGCGGCTCACTGCGCATCTGGGCCACGCCGCCGAACAGAAAGAGCGTGATCTGTCCGATCGGAATACGGTAGCGTAAGGCGACGTAGGAATGGCCCAGTTCATGAAGCAAGACCGACAGGAACAGCAGGACCGCCGCCATGCCGCCCATCGCCCAATAGCGTTGGACAGACAACCCCGGCAAACTTTCGGGCAAGTAGCCGGTCGCCAGCGTGGAGGTGACAAAGAAGAACACCAGGAACCACGAGGCATGGACGCGGATGGGAATGCCGAGCGCGCGACCGATTTCCCACGAGGGCCATTGCATGGCACACCGTATCAACCTTGTAAATCGCCGGTCAACCGGCGGAATTCCCCGTCAGGTATACTAGGCGACATGAAAAATTTGACCGGCCTCCTCCTGTGCGGTGTTCTGGTGTGTGGGCAACTCGTGGCGCTCCCGAACGGCACCTCGGCCCAGGTGATCAAGTCGGGCCCGCCTTCCTGTCCCGGGGTGGCGCTCACCTTTGATCTCTGTCCCGTGCGCAAGGGCGCGGGGTACGACGCGAGTCTTGTGGACTACCTGGCGGAGCATCAAATTCCCGCCACGTTCTTTCTCTCCGGCAAGTGGATGGCCAAGCATGAAGAGCAGGTCGAACAGCTGCTGGGCGTCGGGTTCTTCGAAGTCGGCACGCATGGCGAGGTGCATGCCCATCTCCCCCTGCAGAGCGCGGACGAACAACGCGAAGAGATCGCTCGCCCGGTCAAGCTGCTTCAAGACCATTTTGCGCATGAGAGCCGCTTGTTTCGCCCGCCCTACGGCGAGTACAACGAGGTGACGGTCGAGGTGGTGAAGGCGCTGGGACTGCGGTTCATTCAATGGAGCCTCGAGTCCGGCGATCCCGACCCGACGCTTTCGACCGAACAGATCCTCGCCCGCGTGACCAAGCGGGTCAGACCCGGCAGCATCATTGTGTTTCACGCCAACGGCAAGGGGAAGCAGACGCGCCAGGTCATTGAACGTCTGACGATCGACGTGTTGCCTGACAAGGGCTTGAAGCCGATGACGGTCAGTGAGCTCCTGAATTGCAAGCCGCCGACTCCATGACCGATCCCAAGATCCGGGCGATGACACCGGACGATCGCGACGCCGTCGTGCATCTGCTCGGCGAATCGGACCCGTGGAAGACACTCGGCTACACCACAGAGGATTGGAACCGTATCTTTTGCCCGGTCCCTCAAGGCCGGGACAGCTACGTGATCGAATGTGACGGCCGCGTAGCCGGCGTTGCCATCGTGAAGCAGAAGTTTCTGCTGGGCGACTATCTCGAGCTCCTGGGTGTGGCGAGTTCCACCAGAGGGAAAGGCCTCGGCCGGCGACTGCTGGGCCACATCGAACACCTGGTCTTCGCGCGGACCAAGAACCTGTTCGCCTGCGTGTCGGATTTCAACCAGCCGGCGCGCGCGTTCTATTGCAAGCAGGGCTACCAGGAGATCGGGCCGATGCCCAACTTTCTGATTCCCGGCAGCGCGGAGATTCTGCTGCGGAAAACGGCTGGACCGGCACGGGAAAAATGAGAACAGTCGATGGACAACAGTTAATGAATGATGAATACAGCCGTGTCCGCAACCCATTTTCCATCACCCATTGACCATTAACCCTTGACCATTTGGAGTCTCCATGCGCATCACAAAGCTCCTCCACACGCGCATGCGCGTCAGTGATTTGGATGAGACCATCCGGTTCTACACCAACGTGCTGGGCCTCGAAGTGATTGAGCGCAAAACCTCGCCGCGAGGATCCCAGCTGGCCTTCCTCAAGGTTCCCAACAGCGATGAGCTCATCGAACTGACCAGTTTCCCGCCCAGCGGACCGGTCAAGGTCCAGGAAGACCTCGTCCATCTCGCCTTTCAGGTGGACAATTTGGACGATGCCATCGCCGCCTTGAACGCCCAAGGGGTCCCGATCACGGATGGACCCACCAAGACCTCGTCAGGCAGCCGGTTTATCTTCATCGATGCCCCGGACGGCTACGAGATCGAGCTGATTGAGCGGCCGGCGGGGGTGAAGATCGTGTAACGCGGTGACGGGCGGACCCATTGACGCTCTCCGCAGCGCTCCAGTATTGTTCCACCCCGCTTCACGCATCACGATCAACGAGATACGAGAAGGACTGACTGATGAAGAACGGATTTTTTCGCGGGCATGGGCTCGGCAACGACTACCTGGTGATGGATCCCAAGGAGCTGACCTTCAAACTGTCACCGGCGAACATCAAGGCGGTGTGCGACCGTCACTGGGGACTGGGCAGCGACGGCATTCTGGCGCTCATCCCGTCGAAAAACGCCGACTTCGGCCTGCGGATCTTCAATCCGGACGGCAGCGAAGCGGAAAAATCCGGCAACGGCCTCAGGATTTTCGCCCGGTACCTGCATGCCACGGGCAAAACCAAGAAGAAACATTTCACGGTGGAGACCAAGGGCGGCCTCGTCACGATTGACCTCCATATTGACCGCCACGGCGACGCCAGCGCCGTCACGGTAGAGATGGGCCGGGCGACATTCAAGCCGGCGGCGTTGCCCTGCGCGCTGGCGGTCGATGAGCTGATCGAGCAGCCCCTCACCGTGGCCGGCCAAGACCTCAGGTTCACGGGCGTCAGCGTGGGCAACCCGCATTGCGTGGTCTTCAAGCCCGCGGCAGCCGAGTGGACGCGTGAGGAGCTCTTGCTCCTCGGGCCTGAATTGGAGAACCACCCGCTCTTCCCTAAGCGCACCAACGTGCAACTCGCCGTGCCGACCGGGCCCAAGGAGATCTTCATTCTCATCTGGGAGCGGGGCGCGGGCGAGACGCAGGCCTCCGGCTCCTCCTCCTGCGCGGCCGCCAGCGCGGCCGTGCGCCTGGGCCTCGTGAAGAGCCCCGTCACCGTCAGGATGCCGGGCGGCACGCTCAATATCGACGTGGCGGCCGACTTCAGCCTGACGATGAAAGGCCCCGTGGCGGAAGTCGCCAGGGGCGCACTCAGTCCGTCGTTCGTGCGGGGATTGCGCTGAGAAGGTCATCGGTCATTAGTCACCGGTCATCGGTTGAAAGATGGCGACAGCCCTGACGTTCCAAAGCCTGGAAGTGTGGAAACTGGGTAGGGCTCTCCGCAAGAAGCTTTATGGAGTCGCCAACAGCTTGCCTGCTCATGAGCGATACAATCTCGCTTCTCAGATCAAATCCGCTGCCATCTCGCTAACATCAAACATCGCAGAGGGTTTCGGGAGGTATCATTACAAGGAAAACGTCCAGTTTTGCCGTATCGCGAGAGGATCCGCCTGTGAGCTTATCGATCACCTAACGACCTGTCTTGATGAAGGCTACCTCCAGACAACTGACTTTGAGGAACTGAATGAAGACCTCGAAACCTTCCAACGATTGCTCAATGGCTACATCAAGATGATTGGCCGCCCGGGCAGCCTATTTCATCACGAGTAGCTTCTCACTTTTTCAACAGTTAGAATACCACGATTGATGACCGATGACTGATGACCAGTGACTCCCGAATTTCAATCCAAGCTCGATCACCTGCCGGACAAGCCGGGTGTGTACCTCTTCAAGGACGCGCGCGGGGAGATCCTCTACATCGGCAAGGCCGCCGTCCTGGCCCATCGGGTGCGCTCGTATTTTCAGAAGGGCGCGGACCATGACCCCAAGACCGGTCTGCTCGTGGGGCAGATCGCCGACCTGGAGACAATGGTCACCCGGTCGGAGCTCGAGGCGCTCATTCTCGAAAGCAACCTCGTCAAACGCCACCGCCCGCGGTTCAATGTCGTCTTGCGGGACGACAAACAGTATCCCTATGTCCGCCTCCCGATCAAAGATCGGTTCCCGCGCCTCTCGATCGTGCGCCGCGTGCAGAAGGACGGGGCGCTCTACTATGGCCCCTATACGCCGGCCAACGCGTTGCGCGAAACGCTGAAAATCATCAAACAAGTGTTTCCTCTCGCCACCTGCAGCATCGAGATCGACGGCACGGCCGAGCGGGCCTGCATTGAATTCGAGATCAAGCGGTGCATGGCGCCTTGCACCGGCAATCAGACCGCCGAAGAGTATCATCAGATCGTCCGGCAGGTGCGTCAGTTTCTCGATGGACACGACCGCGAGCTCATCGACGACCTTCGCGGAAAAATGGAAGCGGCCGCGGAACGGGAAGATTTTGAAGAAGCGGCCCGCTTGCGAGACCGGCTGTTCAAAGTCGAGCGGATGCTCGAAAAGCAGCGCATCACCCAGACCTCCGAGACTGACCAGGACGTCATGGGCTTGGCCCGCCAAGGCGCAGCCGTGGATCTCCAGATCCTGTTCGTCCGAGGCGGTCTTCTGATCGGCCGGAAGGATTGCTTCTGGCCACAATCCGCCGATACACCAGACGAGGAACTCGTGCGCGCCGCCATTGAGCAGTTTTACAACAAAGACGGGCAGCCTCCGAAGGAAGTGCTCGTGCCGGTCGAGCTCGAGGACCGGCCGCTCATCGAGCGCTGGCTGTCGGATAAGCGCGGCAACACCGTCCGCGTCATCGCGCCCGAGCGGGGGACCAAGCATCAGTTGGTCCGGCTGGCCGAAGAAAATGCGGCCGCGGCCGTCGCGGATCATCTCCGCGACATCGAATTGGACCGGCAGGCAGGGGAAGAATTGAAGCGCCTCCTTCGCCTGGATCACGCGCCGCGCCGGATCGAAGGCTTCGACATCTCCAACACCATGGGCAATCAATCCGTCGCCTCCATGGTCGTGTGGGAAGACGGCCAGATGAAAAAGGCGGACTACCGGCGCTTCAGAATCCAGACCGTCACCGGCGCGAACGACTTTGCGAGCATGAAGGAAGTGGTCAGCCGGCGCTATGGGCGGGCCGGGGAACCGGATCGGCAGACCGAACACCTGCCTCGCCCGGATCTTATTTTGATCGACGGAGGACTCGGACAACTGGCTGCGGCCATAGAAGGATTGAAAGCCGTCGGGTCGGCCGGAACCCCGATCATCGGTCTCGCCAAGGCCCGCGGCGAGAAGAACGAACGGATTTTTCTCGCCGGCAGAAAAAATCCGCTTGTGCTCACGGCCCAGTCTCCGGTCACGCACCTGCTCCAACGGATTCGCGACGAAGCCCACCGCTTTGCAATCACCTACCACAGAAAGCTGCGAGGCAAGTCGCTCACCGCGTCTCAACTGGATCAGATCATCGGGATCGGCGAGATCCGGCGCGCCACGCTCCTGAAAAAATTTGGCACGATCGCGGACATCGCCAAGGCCAGTCACGAGGAACTTCGAGCGGCGGGACTGGACGACGCCACAATCACGCACCTCCGCGCGTCCCTCACCTAAGTAGTTGACGATACAGAGCTTTATGGGATTTCGCGACAGATCTATCGGTCTTGCCGCTATGTTTGATCCTCGAACGTGCGGCGATCGAGCCCCCGGCGTATGGATTTTCCCCCTGCTAGTGTGCTTTCATGGTGGCCGCGGAGTCGGGACTAGATTCCACTGAACCGTGGCCGGCATGGAGAAACCCGAGCGTGCCGCGCGACGATGGCTGGGATGGGATCATGAACCTCCGTACACGTGCTTCAGCTTCCCCACTCTATCCGATCGTAAACCTGCGCCTTGAGAAGTTACTCGCTGTTCGCACGAAGACAGAGGCCGTGTCGTGATTTTCCGAGGCCCCGAAAGCCTGCAGTATCCCTCGAAGAAGGAATTCCAGCATCTGGGCGAGATCATGCACCAGTTGCGCAGCGTGCAGAGCAAAGATCAATTACCCACGTTGACTTCCGCGATCAAGTCTCTTATCCCTTATCAATTTGCCGCCTGTGGTGATTTCAATACCCAACAGAGAGCCTTTCAGATTCTTCACACCAATTACAATGCTGAACTGCATGAATTATATGTGAGCCAAGGCTATGCAAGTGATCCCTCGATTCAGCTTTTGCAGCAGACCGGCATTAGTTTGGTGTCCAGCGAGGATTCGCCTGATCTTGTCACACCGCGAGAGGTTACGAATCTCAAGCTAGACTTTGGAATCAAGTCTTGTTTGTCATTTGGAGTGCGGGGCGTCCTGGGACAATGCACATGGTTCGTCTATAGTAACTTTGATCAGAAGCTATTATGGAAACTACGGACAATGATGCAGATTCTGGGTCCTCATTTTCATCTGGCTTACATGCGGGCGACAACATGGGCCGAAAATCATCGACCGCGACAAAGGAAGATCGAACTGACTTCTCGTGAAGAGGAGATCATGCGTTGGGTCGCAGAAGGGAAGACTAATTGGGAGATATCGGTCATCCTCAACGTCAGCCTTAACACGATCAAATTTCATTTGAAGAACATCTATCAAAAGCTGGGTGGGGTGGAAAACCGTTGGTCGGCCGTCGCTCAGTGGCAGTGCAACGTGTCAAATGGCATCCTCCTGGATCATCGCAAGCAAGAAAATTAGCCTCCCTTGGTCACCCTCCTTCGTTAAGCCTCGTTCTTCCCCATGCTTCGGCGCTGTCTAACACTTTGCAAGCTACCGGTTTGTCAATCGATCTGCCTCCACTAGCTCATCGAGCCATTCCAGTTAGCTAAGAACTTTACCGCTCAAGAGACCTACCCATCCGGGTAGGTCCCATCCATTCATATTTCTCTTATCTTCCCCGCTAACAAAGGAGGGCCCTATGGTTACCGCTGATTGCCAGATTGCCAAATCTGTCGCAGTGCACACGTTGCTCGATCTCCTAGAGCAGCGCAAGACGCGCCGATTCGGATGCGGAATGGAACTGCCGGCGGGTCCACTTCGTTATCGAAGCGCCATGCCGCCTATTCCGCTGAGCCAAGAGGAGGTTCGCTATCTCCTCTACGCCGGGGTGGGAGAGACGGGACGACACCTCGCTGACATGCAATATGCCCGTCGCTCGGGTCGTGAGGATGGTCAAGGCATGGCCATCATGAATTTTCAGGGCCGCACCGTGGCGAGCGCCTGCGCTGCCAATACCACCAGGCTGTTCTTCACTGACGACCACGGTGTCTACTTCGCCGCTTCGGTTTCGCATCCTGAAAGCGGCATTCCACCGGATGTGGTGACCTTACAAGAAGGCCGGCTCCAAATTCCGCGACGCATGCCTTACATGCTGTCCTTCAACCAGTGGTACACCAATCGACCCGGCACGCTGTACGTCATTCCCGTCACGGAGGTGGCTCGGGTCTATCTCAATCTCCTGTTGGTACTGCTCAGCGACGAATACGGCTACTTCTTCATCGACACCGACAACGGCAATGCGGCCTGCGGATTAGACTCATTCCGCAAAAGCCACGGTGGACACCTCCATGACGATCCCAGCCTGAACCGTGTCATGACCCTCCGGGAGCTCGATGCGGCAATCTGCGATACCGCCCTCCAAGAGCAGGGATTGGTCTGCCAGAACCTCTTCCTGATGGCCCAAGCCATTGGACTCGGCGGCGGCATTCAAAGCGTCGGCAGCGGGCGGCACCTGCTTGGTCTCGAGCCGCATATTTACCCGGGCCTCGGGTTTTCCTTCGTGTCGTCTGGTGTCGCGGGAGTGCGCGCCAATCCTGCGGGGCTGGCCAACGTGTGGGAGGGGCCTTGTCCTCCGTTTGTTTCGTCGATCGAGGAAGCCGTATTGAGCCTCGTCGATGCCAAGTTCGGCATTGGGGGAATTTATACCAGTCCGACAGCCCGCCCATGGTTCAGCCCAGAGGGGCGAACGCAAATCATGCCGCATGATCAGCGGGCCATCGAGGCGGTCATTCAGTTTTGCAACTATGTGTATCGAACGTATGGACGCTTCCCCGCACATGTGGATGCGTTCAAGACCGTCATTGCGTTTCAAGCGCACCACTTGGACGTGGGGTTTTACGACAAGTTCTATCCGAATGAGGCCGTTCCGCAAGCCCATCGTGAGCACTTTACGACATGGCACCAACACCACCTGGACGAGGCTGTTGACCGGTCCTCGCTGCATGAAGAGGTGCGCTCATGACACATCATCGGCGTGTCGTCATCACCGGCTTGGGAATTGTTTCACCGCTGGGCTGCAACCTGGGCATGTTTTGGCATCTGCTGAGCCGCGGAGAAAGCGGCATCAAGCCGATTACCAGTTTCGACACGTCTCCCTTCAGCGCCTCGCTGGCCGGAGAGATCACCGATTTCGACCCCACCGATTTCATTCAGCCG